>JBBIVD010000073.1:0-6216 GCA_037439925.1 Candidatus Bathyarchaeota archaeon | reverse complement strand
TCGTTGTTGGCGGTGGAGGTGGCGCCTTGAATTCAGCTTCTTTTGTGACCATTGAATAATATAGGAATGTTAGGGCTATTGGATAAACTGGAGCGAGAAGTGCAGTTATGAGGCTTTCAACGATGAAGTCCATAGGACCGAAGAAGCCGCTTATTGCAGTTGCCAAAAGTGCTAATATACCAATAATTATGATTAGGAGCAGTAAGGTGGCGAAGGTTTTTCCCCAACGTCCGCTAACTAGCCTTCTGCTCCTTCCGAGGCTTTCCAGCGCACCCATCTGCTCAATCATAATTACGGGCACCACTAGGGTAAACATAATTGCAATTATTATGCCTGGGACTATGAGACATATCAATCCTAGCAAAATTAAAACGCCAGTTATTATTCCCGCCGCAATTAGAGAAGGAAGACGGAGTATTGTAAAGTTGAAGCTTGCCTGAAGGCTGGCGCTTTCCTTCTCCAGTAAGTCAGCCGTGTATTTTATTGCCGTACCGCTAACTATGTTGCCGACGATCAAGATAACTATGAACGTTAAAGCTACGATCACAAATAAAGTTACTATGAAAGCGGAAAACCACTGCAAAATTTCTTCCGTTGTAGCCGTGGCAATTTCAGGTGGTTTAGGTATGGGAAAAAAGGATTCTACAATTTTTCTGAACGCCGTGGTTATTAATTGTGCAATTAGAAAAAGTATGTAAAAGGGGAGAAACGTTGTGGAGTATAGGTTAAATGATTGGCTGATGATCTCTCCGACAGATAGCTCACGTGTGGGCTTCTTTGTGACTAAAGACATGGTCATCATCGTTACTTTTCCGTACAAGAACTATTTAAGCGTGCACGCTATTCCATTTCTTTGTTAAAAATTTCCTGAAGAATCGCCTTGCTTACGCCGAGTTTTTCTGAGAGTTCTCTTACCCACTTAACGTAGGATCGGAACACGCTGCGAACGATCTCAGCTTTTTCGTCTTTGGACAAGGCGTTTTCCTTTGCGAGTAGAAGGGCGAACCACCTGCCCAAATCCGATAAAACGTAATATTTGACCCAGACGTTTCTGCCTGCGCTCTCCGTTTTTTCCATGAATTCCTCTATTATGCCCAGATCAGTTAAAGCCTTCAAATGCTCAATTAACGTCTTATTCGAGTAGCCGAGGCTCTCAATCAAGTCCTTTTGATAAATCTTTTTGGAGATTCCTTGCGTAATCGAGAAATTAAGGATGTCAATCGGGACTTTAGACCCGAAAACAGCCTGTAACACCTTCTGCTTTCCGCTCGCTGGCAGAAAAACCACGTAAGGATAAACCCTTTCACCCATTTGGTTAACGCCCTAGATAACTATTAAGGGCTTTCCTTTTTCTCCCTTACTCTCTCAGACCACTTTTGCACGGATGCCTTTCCGCTTTCTTCAGAAGACCATAAGTAAATTTTTCCAAGCGTCCTAATCACAGCGACGGCTATGATCGTTGCTATTAAAGTGAAGACTATGCGCTCTATCGCTGCTATTGGAAGGGAAAGCATGAAATAGTCACCCATGGTTGGATTAGCCAGTAAATCGTAAGCCCAGCCGGGAATCGGATTTTTCGCTGAAAAGCCCAGTTCCATCAAAGTCAGTCCTATGCCTTTAAGCCAATCTCGGAAAGCTTTCATACCGACAACGAGGTTGACTGCAGTTATGAACATTAAGCCGCCCCACATGTGGTCTGCCATTATGCCAGCATACGACGAAATTCCCACCCCTAGAGTGACGAGACGTTTTGATTGGCTGTTTATGAACTCGAAGATTTTTTTTCTAAAAATTAAGATAAGCGCCAATGCGGGTAAATGTAGAAACATCGGATAAAAGGGGGCTTCTGAGCCTACGGGGGTAATGTACCATAAACCAATCAAAACTGCGAGTACGATGGCCGCAGCTTTCCAGTTGCACCATTTAGTATCCCTAGCCAAAAATCCAGTCGTGAGGGCAGCGAAGGCTCCCGCTGGAACCAGGAGAAGCCCCATAACTGATGATTTGGGAATGATCCAAGCGACGAAGTTGCCGATGAGGGCTGCCAGGGCGCCAATCCAGGGTCCGAGGACTATTCCCGCAACGGCGTAAAGTGGTACCGAAAACTCGATGCTGCCTAGTCTTAGCCCTAATGCAATTGGTATTCCTGGAAGTCTAGTGACTATGGCAATTAAAGCCGCGAACAGGGCGGTCATGGCGACTTGTTTTGTTGTAAGCCTACGCAACGATATCAACTCTGTGTAATTAATTACATTGGATAATAGAAAAATACACTATGTCTATAAAAGCCTTGCGGTTCCGACGCCGCAATTGTTAGCGACTTCCTAAAAGTTAAAATAATTATTAGGTAGTAAAGTCTCGGAGGAGTTACGGAAACGGTTTTGTGGAAGACTCTTGGGACGTTTTCCATGGTGGCCAGATGCCCTAAAACGTTTGCGTTGGGCGTCTGCGTGTCTACGGCTATTCCAGCGGTTGGCAGTCGTGTTCCCCACGCTGAAGCTGGAGTCGGCGCCATTGCAACTCAGGCTTATACTAATGTTTCTTATGGGGTTGAGGGCTTAAAGCTCTTGAAAAAGGGTTTTTCTCCTCAGGAAGCCTTGGAGACCATGCTGAAGGCGGATGCTGAAAGGGAGTTGAGGCAAGTGATTATTGTCGATTGCCATGGAAGAACCGCTGCTTTCACTGGAAGCGAAACCGTAGATTGGAAAGGGCACCTAGTTGGCAAGAACTATGTGGCGGCTGGAAACATGCTCGTCGGAGGCGAGGTTATTGAGGCAATGGCTCGGGCTTTCGAAAGTTCTTCGGAATATGATTTGGCAGAAAGGCTTATGAGGGCTTTGGAGGCTGGCCAAAAGGCTGGCGGAGACGTGCGTGGGAAAGTTTCCGCCGCTTTACTCGTTGTTGGAAATCAGCCTACTTTGGATTTGAGGGTTGATTGGCACCGTGAACCAGTTAGGGAATTGAGGAGGATGCTTGAGGAGTGCAAGGCAGGGGCGCAAAAGCCATAAATCTTTATAGTTGGAATGAGTGGCATAATGAGGAGACGGGAAAGTCCAATGAAGAGTTTAGCCGCTGCATGCGTTCTCTTGTCGCTCTTACTCTTGTTCGGGTTAAGTTCGCCAGCGCGCGCTTCGGTTACGGCTCAAGCGGTTATTGATCAGCATCGTATTGAGGTTCTCCTCGATTTCGGAAACATTAACTCCTCAATTTGGGACAAGATTCAAAATAATAGGGATTTGTTCAACGATACGACTTTTCCCAAAATCATAGTAGATAACCTTAAAGAAAATTATGGGCTCAATGCGAACTTTTCCCGCACAGACAAGCCAATAGAATTTGACAACTCGACGAACTCCATGAGAGCAAGCTTCTATCTTTTTGGCTCAGACATCATAAGCTTCTCATTCAATAAGGATACGATGGCGAAGACCTATCGTGTGAGGACGGAGTGGAGAAAATTTTACGCCAACTTCACGGACGCCCAAGGCGAGCAGATACTTTCTTTAAACTTCGCTGAATATTTCGATGCGCCCGTTTCAAGTTGGGAAAAAATTAATTATACGCTTAACGGCAAGGAGCATCCAGCCTACTTTTACAATTCTACCGTGCAGGCGGATTTTGATCCCTCATTCCATTTTGTGTTGCCAGCTGGGGCGGTTAATGTTCAGGCTAATGGAGACACGATAATCTTCGAGTTTCCGCCTTCGCTAGGGGACATCCTGCTTAACAGTCCGCTTCCAATCGTGGGCGCCCTAATAATTATAACCATAGCCATCGTGCTTCATCGAAAACTAAAAAGAAGATAGAATCGTAGCTTTAGATGGGAAGATTCGTATTTAGAAGATTATCATATTTGACAAGGTGAAATCATGAAAAAATATATAAATCATGAAAACATTTAGAATCCATGGTGAATAGTTTGGCAATTGTTGTCAAAAGGTTAAGGGTTTCCCAAGGTTTCCAGCTTACCGTCCCTTCTGAGACCAGGAAGAAATATGGATTAGAGCCTGGAGACGAAGTAGTGTGGGTGGACACTGGCAAAGAGATTTTCGTCAGGACTTTAGGGAAAACGGCTAAACTCACTGACATAGTCGGGAAATATGAAACCGAGAAGGAGTTTGACTCTGTTTTAGAGCACGATGAAGTGGTTGGCGGTGAGCACTAAAGTTTCCCTCTTAGATACTACAGTATTCATTGCGGCTGCCTTCCCCAAAGAAAGGCACCATAAGGAAGGCAGGGAAATCGTCGCCTCCGTGGAAGATGGCGCCCTTAGGAAACTTGTGATCACTGATTACATTCTCGATGAAGCGGTTACCTTTATTCGGAAAAAGGTAGGCGCAGCAGCGTCAATCGAGACCTTAGACGCCATGATTTATTCGCCCCATTTGAGGTTTGTGAAAGTGGAAGAACGTCACTTTGAGGCTGGGCTTCAGCTTTTCAGAACGTATGAGGGGTTAAGCTTTACTGACGCTATTTCAGTGGCTGTGATGAGAGATTTAGACATAGAAGTGATTTACAGTTTTGACAGTGACTTCGATGGGATTCCTGGAATTATTAGGCTTACTAAAGTCACTTAGTTTTCCTTATTGAATTCCTGAACCTTTCAAGTATTGCGTTGCCTTGTGGTTTTAGTTCCTCTGGAAGACGTGGGTCATCTATTAAAACACGCTTGTGTTATTCCAATCTGGTTTCTACCCAAGCATAATTCTTCTTGAGTAACGCATAGCTTAACTTATATTTCATTGCTGGAAAATGGGCTTCATAGATCATGGATTCGTGGATTATTAGGAACTCGCTGTCAAGAACATTACGCAAGGCAGTTTTATCCTCGGAGAATGTTTCTCCAGTTATGTAGTCGTGGAACTCTTTTGCTGAAACTTTCTCTGCATCGTAATCGAGTTGCCTAAGCGCCTTCGCCAACATGAGCGTATCCTTTCATCTTTAATAAGTGTCCATTCATCGCCTTAACGGTATATTTTTCTGCCTTTTTCGTCGTCTATTCCTGTTTTTCGGTAAAAATACGTGTTGACGACGTCTCGCCATTCTTTGGCGTGTTCTATTTGCTGTTCCAGGCGTTTTAGGACGTGTTCAAACCTTTGGTCGTCGATTTTTCCTTTGAGGCTCATCCATTTTTCTTTTAGTTTTATTGCTTGTTCCACTCCTTCGAAATGTAAATCGTATATGCGTTGAATCACGGTTTTTCCAGATTTTAATCGGTGGGTGTAGGGCACGCGGTGGAAAAATATTAGGAGGTCTTCGGGGCACGTGTCTATCGACTCGTAGATTTCTGAGTTCGGCGGATAATATTGGCCTGTGAATCCTGTTCCTGTTTTTACGGTTCTGTCGATGCCCACGGCGAAGTGGTCGGCTCGGTGGTATCCTCCCCATATGGAATATTCGTAAGCGTCGGGGTTAGGTCCATAATGCGTGCCAGCGTTGACTAGTCCTCCGAGTCCAAGTGGGGCAGTGTAATTCTCGTATATTCTCCATGAGCTTAGGAGCATTTCGGAGATGGTTTCAACGACTGTTTTTTCGTTAGAGAAAGTCTGCTTTACCCATTCTTTCGTGATTTCCTCCGCTGAAAGGTCTGGGTTCCATGCGAGGCGTCCGAATCCGTAAAGGTTGGCTTGGGCTAAGTGGTGTCCAGTCCAGTTTGGGTCGTCTCCGATGTTTGAGACTCCCGCCATGCCGCCGTATTTTCTGTTAAAAAGGGAGCCGTCTATTACCTTTTTTATCGTTGAACCTTTTCCTTTTGCGTAAGTGTCGAATTCGAGCACTTCTTTCCACATGGGAATCAAGTAGCATAGGTGTATTTGCTGTCCAGTGTATTCTTGTGTTATCTGTACTTCCATCATTTCATTTGTGTTTTTGAGTGCGCCGAGCAGTGGCGATACGGGTTCTCTTACTAGAAAGTCCATGGGTCCGTTTTTGACTTGTAGCACTACGTTGTCTTTGAACATTCCGTCTAGGGGCTTGAAGATTTCGTAGGCTGCCTTCACTCTGTCGATGGTTGTGTCACGCCAGTCCTGCAGCTTATAGACGAAGCATCGCCATATTACTATGCCGCCGAAGGGTTCTAGGGCTTCAGCCAGCATGTTGGCTCCGTCAGCCTGAGTTCGGTTATACCTGGATGGTCCTGGAGTGAATTCTGAGTCTGCTTTCACTAGGAATCCGCCGAAGTCGGGAATATAGCGGTATATTTCTGCGGCTTTGTTT
>JBBIVD010000072.1:6025-6249 GCA_037439925.1 Candidatus Bathyarchaeota archaeon | reverse complement strand
TGCCTTCCATCACTTGTTTTTCGGCTTCTTCCCAACTTGCATGGGCTGTGTGAGCCTCATTCCAGAGGAACTCCCTCATTCTAAGTAGGGGCCTTGTGGCTTTAGTCTCATACCGATAGATGGCAACGCTCTGATGAACCTTTAGGGGAAGGTCAGCGTGTGACCTAATCCAATAGGAGAAAAGGGGGTACATGGCGGTCTCAGACGTAGGTCTCAAAAGCAGC
>JBBIVD010000072.1:4592-6002 GCA_037439925.1 Candidatus Bathyarchaeota archaeon | reverse complement strand
ATTCTCTCCAGCGTGGGTTATCCAGAAAACTTCAGCTTGGAAACCAGCGATGTGTTCGGCTTCCTTAGCGAAGGCATCTTCGGGAATGACCACAGGAAAAAGCACAGGCTCATGCTCAGTTTCTTCGAGGAGTTCCTCCAACATCTGAATTATTTTTTTCACTATTCTGAAGCCCCAGCCTCTATGGGCTGAGAAACCCTTGACGGGATAACGATTGTCCAAAATGTTAGCGCTGAAAATAAGTTCATCAAACCATTCGCTGAAGTTCTCGTCCTTCTTCAATTTCCACGGTGCACCCTCTAGCCGTCGAGGTAACCGTAAATAAAATAGAGCCTAATTAATATGTTTCACGCTTCCAATTTCATTTCTAGGGCGGCAATGGAAGAGCATGGATATTATTCAGTTACTTGGAACATTTCGCAGAGCAACTTGTATAGCTCCTGTCCGCCCTCGATTCCACTGAACAAGTCTTTTTCGGCCCTTAGGATTCTGCCTGCCACTTCGCAGGTTTTACGCCACTCCAGCTCCTTCCACATTGCCTTATAATATTTCAGTTCTATCCAAGCTCGAAAGATTAAGACAAAGAACATAGCCGCCGTAACCAGAAGGTTCAACACGTAAATCTGCACTATGTCCAACGCCACCCAAACACCACCCACTACCACTAATAACTAACAGACAAGCAAATAAAATAAAAAATTAACCTTACAATCCATCTAAAAGAGAAGCGTACGCCGCACATCACACCTAAGGGAGAAAGCGAAAGTGGACATAAAAGAAGAAAAAGATAGGCTTAGGGAACAGATATGGGAAAAAATGGAAAAGTCGGGAACAGCCAGATTTCCGCTTCCATGCAAGGGTCGAATACCGAACTTTGCGGGTGCGGAGAAAGCCGCCGAACTTTTACAAGGACTAGAAGAGTATCGAAAGGCTAGGAGCATTTTCGTGAACCCCGACTCATCCCAATTTCACGTTAGAAAAAAAGCCCTAATAGACGGAAAAACCGTGGTTATGGCAACTCCTAGGCTTAAGGCAGGCTTCATAGTTCTCAAGCCTGAACTGTTAAAAGGTTTAGAAGATGAAGCGAGCACGATTAGAGGCGCCTTTAGACATGGGCAATTAACCAAAGAAATTCCTAAAGTGGACTTAATCGTTGAGGGAAGTGTCGCCGTAGACGTGCACGGAAACCGGCTGGGAAAGGGCGGAGGCTACGGAGACGAAGAAATCAGAATGGTGAAGGGAAAATGCGGAAAGGACGTAAAAGTGATCACTACGGTTCACTCAACGCAAATTGTTCCCCTGGTGCCTAGTGAGGAGAGCGACGAAAAAGTCGACATCATAATCACAGAGAAAAACGTGCACAAAGTCCATAGCAAGGCTTAAAGTCGGAAACATGACAATTCACGTAAA
>JBBIVD010000072.1:1919-4562 GCA_037439925.1 Candidatus Bathyarchaeota archaeon | reverse complement strand
ACAGGAATGGATGCAAACCTTCGCACTTCAATTCGGCTATCTAGGAATTTTCCTAATCAGCCTCATAGGCGCCGTAAGCATAGCCTACCCTATACCCTACACGCTCATAATCCTACTTATGGGAGGAATACTAAACCCCTTCTTCGTCGCAATCGTAGGCGGCATAGGCTCAGCCGTAGGCGAACTCTTCGGATACGCCCTAGGCTACTATGGACGAACCCTAGTAAGCAAGGAAAGACAGAGAAAAATGAATTACATGGTGAAAGTCTTCGACCGCTACGGTCCATGGGCGATCTTCGCATTCGCCCTAACTCCACTACCTGACGACCTACTTTTCATTCCATTAGGGATGATGCATTACAAGCTTACCAAAGCCTTTATCCCCTGTCTATTGGGCAAATTGTCCATGTGCTTCATATTAGCCTACGGCGGTCAACTATTCAGAGGCGTAATCGAAATCGTATTCGGCGAAGGAGGCTGGCTAGGGGCAATCCTGACAATCGCACTGCTAATCATGATAATTGTACTCATGCTTAGAATCGACTGGGAGAAAGTTTTCGAAAAGCACACGGCTAAAAAAGGAGCAGAGAAAAATAAGCCGTAGCCAACACACCTTCGAACACCTATGGACAACACCTTAAACTGGCTGGTGAGAAACATGAAGATAAGTGGAGCCAAATGTCCTAAATGTGAAAAAGGAATACTGGAACGTTGGACGGAAGGAGACGAAACCACAGAGCACGCCACATGGACAGCCTACCGCTGCACCAAATGCGCATACACCCTAAAAGTAAAACACGTCGACTGAACAGAACAAGCTAACAATTTTAGCGCAAATGAGGCTTTTCGCAAATAGACTTAAAGCCCTAAACCGCATGAAACTCAACCGATAAAAATGAGAGCCATAGCCGACCTGCACGTTCACAGCAAGTATAGCCGAGCTACAAGCGAAAGAATGAACATAAACGAAATCGCTCGCTTCGCCCGAATTAAGGGCCTAAACCTAGTTGGCACAGGAGACTTCACGCATCCCCAGTGGCTTAAGGAACTAAGCCGAGACCTAACCCAAGACTCGGACACAAATCTTTACAAGCTGACAAAAAATTTGGAGCTTCCAGTTCGGTTCATGATAACAGGCGAAGTTTCAACCATCTTCACATTCAATGGAGAAATTAAAAAAATCCATCACGTCATCTTAGCGCCGAGCCTCGAAACCGCCACCCAAATTAACGACCGACTGGCACGGTACGGCGACTTAGCTGTGGACGGCAGACCCACCTTGGATATGACTGCTCCTCAACTCGTCGAAGAAATAATGGAAGTGTCCAAGGAAAACGTGGTTATACCTTCTCATGCTTGGACTCCTTGGTTCAGCATTTTCGGCGCCTTCAGCGGCTTCGACCGAGTGGAAGACTGCTACCAAGATATGACCGCCCATATTCCAGCCTTAGAAACTGGGCTTTCTTCGGATCCGCCCATGAACTGGCGGCTGAGCAGCCTCGACAAGTTCGCCCTAGTCTCCAACAGTGATTCTCATTCTTTTTGGCCATGGCGCATAGGGAGAGAAGCCAACGTATTTGAGCTGGAAAGGCTGACGTATGGGGAAGTAGTGGACGCCATACGTAAAAAAGACCCGAAATGCTTCAAGTTCACTATTGAAACGGACCCAGCTTACGGGAAATACCATTGGACTGGACACAGAAACTGCAAGGTTTCTCTCCCGCCTCAAGAAGCCATAAAATTTGGAAACCGATGCCCAGTATGCCGAAGAAGACTCACGAAAGGCGTTGAGCAACGTGTAGAGGAACTCGCCGACCGCCCCATGGGCTTCAAGCCTAAGGACGCTATAGGCTACATGCATCTCCTTCCCCTTTCAGAAATCGTTTCAACGGTTTTAGGCGTGAATTATCCAGGCGCCAGCAAAGTTTGGGAAATCTACAACGCGCTCGTTTCAAGGTTCGGAGACGAGTACAGCGTACTCATAGACGCCTCCATGGAGGAAATGTCAAAGATTACTGATCCGAAAATCGCTGAAGCCATCGTAAGAGTTAGAGAAGAGAAAGTTAAGGTGACACCAGGCTACGACGGAGTCTACGGGCAACTCATAATCCTCGAGGACGAGAAAGAAAGAGAGAAGAGCCCCCGAGAAAAAATCGAGCAGCGAAACATAACTGACTTTATATAGATAAAAATTAGCAGCTGCACCGGCTCGTAAAACCTAGAAACTCCACTAGACCATGAAATCCATTCCGTCGCCGTTAGGCATTATCTCCATCCATCCGCTATAAAATATGTAACATAATTCCACAAAAAAGAAAAAGAGATAATAGCTATGTCTCCTTGGGTGGGGACGCCCACACTGCTTAGGAAGAGAAAGGAGAAAGGAGATCGGCATGCTTCCAGGGGTAGTGTAGGCATCCCCTCTGCTCAAATTATGTTTCCATATTTACTATTCTATCTCATATATAACAATTTCTCTTTTCCATGAGATAGAGAACATCTAAAATGATGCAAGCAACCTAGGCTATTCGTGGGATCAACCATAGAGACATTCATTTCCTTTCCTTCAATCTGAATCGCATGAAAACCTATCCTGTCTTCGAGGGCTTTTCGATTAGTGCCCTCTTTTCTCCAGTAGAGCCG
>JBBIVD010000072.1:0-1909 GCA_037439925.1 Candidatus Bathyarchaeota archaeon | reverse complement strand
TATGGTGAGGCCTCCGCAGAACAAAATCGCCTGATTTTTCGATTTCTCTGGCTTCGTCGGCTAGTTTGGCGGCTTTTCTCATCATTTCGTGCCCAGCTGCGGTTAGGGGCACATACTTTGTCCATTCCTCAACCTTAAAGCAGGCTTCAACGTTAAGTTCGGCGACGTGCCTCGATATTTCGTGGGCAGCCGTAGCCTTAGCCTTGGCATAGGGATTCTTAAAGCCAGCCGCTTCAACAGCCTTTTCTTTGTCCACGATTATGCGCGGTAAATTAGGCTTTTCGCCCTTCTTTAGAGACTGAATTATCGAATCAATTTCCCTCACGAGGACATTGAAAACTCCAGTGACGGCTAGAACCCTAATTACGTCCGCGTTATATAGGGCCATTTCAGCTGGGTCGAGGAACTCTCGCCGAGCGCCAATCATCGAATCCGCCTCAACTATGATGTAGCCTAAGCCCGCCTCCTCGAGTTCTTTCACGAGTTTTTTCGTAGGCCCGTCAGAAATGACAACTGCAGGTATGCCCGCCTTAGCCAGCATTCTTCTAGCATCTGTGGGACCTTGCGTTTGCTGAGCCGGTCCAATGAGGAGCACAAAGTCTGGTTTCTGCTTTATCATCTGATCCGTAACCTCTCGACACCGTTCCAATCCAAGTTTTGCGCCTGATCCGACGACTCTTACGTCGATGTCCGTTCTCTCAGCACGTTCATCCAGTAAAAACTCTATGAGGGGCAAGGTTCCAATGCAACCAGCTTTTATGACACCGATTTTTACAGCTTGAGACATGATGTTTCGTCTCCTTTCGTGGCAAGAGAGCATTCTCGTAAGAAATATAAAAAATGTTGCCTATGCAGACTTTCCAATAATAGCCTATAAGTTTAAGATTCAAACTCAATGACATGATTACTCTCTGAACTTTTGGAGTCTCTCTAATAGCTCTTTATCGCCTTCGTGGTCTCCAGCACACGTCGCTATCACACCATCCACGATGCCTTCCAGTTTCGCTGCATATTCTTCGGCGTCACTCATAGTCGTGGTGACAGGCCATCCAATCATTTTCACAATCTCTGCATTTTTAGGCGTTCCCACCAAAAAGTAGCAGTATATGGGCTTGTTCAGCCGTTTACACTCTCTGGCTACCTGCTCTAATGCGGGCAAGGATTTATCTTCAAGCCTCATGAAGAAGGCGAAGTCCCAAGCATCCCTTACACGAGCAATATTTTCCTCTACAGATCGGCGTGGCGTAAGCAGACAGCCCAACGTCAGATTTTTGACACGAACTGTTGTACGTAAAAATTCCCTCGCTTCCTCGGACGTTTTAAACGCCTTTATGGGTTCTCCATGTTTAGGAATGTCCCCCATAGTAAGCACAAGGCCGTCGAGACTCATGGCATCAGCCGCCAAAGCCAACCCTCCCACCTCAACTGCGCCTTTATAGTGCAATATGAATACGGGTATCACCATTTTATCGGGATACTTAGCCTTGAGCACACAACCCACAGCCGTACCGCTAGGAGCTGGCACACCAGCAGCGCTGTCAGTGATGTTCCATCCGTCAACTAGGTCCTTGATTTCTTCGGCGGTTTTCAAAAATTTCCGTGTTGGAACAAACTCGTGTAATATTCTCATCTGGGGCACTATCCAGACTAAGAGAAAAATTCCTTTAGACTAAAAACCTTTGCGTACGCAGCGCCGCAAAATATGGGAGTCGCATTTAAGCAGCCATAAACAGTCAAGCGTAGTGCGCCTCACGCGTAAATTTGAAAAAGGTAAAGTTTAAAATCTCCGTCGCCAGAAAAATGGTCACTCATCCATTGAGGAAAAAGGGCATATGAAAGAGGAACGGAAAATTCCAGCATCGGCTTTTTTGGTCATTTTGCTCACGATCACGCTCCTCACATCGTTTAT
>JBBIVD010000071.1:0-6257 GCA_037439925.1 Candidatus Bathyarchaeota archaeon | reverse complement strand
GGATTATTCGTCTCCTTACTTCGTCTCCGAAGCCCGCCCGCCTATCCTTGGAATAGACTGTTGACCAATCCGCATCGTCGCTTTTAATTCGGTACCCATACCGTAATCCATCGTATCTCGCCAGGTTAGAGCTGGCTTCAGACATGGCGATGAGGTAATAGGCGGGAAGCGCATAGTCTAGGCTGGGAAGCGAAACTTCGCTATAGGAGGCTCCTAACTCCTCCAATTTGTATATGGCGTTCCAAACGCTTTTTCCAACTTCTTCGCTTGTTCCTTCCCCGAAAAACTCCTTTGGCACGCCAACTCTGACACCCTTAACATCGTCCTTAAGGAAAACCGTGTAATCCCTCGACTGCGCCTTCACGGATGTGGCGTCTCTAGGGTCGTGGCCAGCGATAACGCTAAGCAACAACGCACAATCACCTACGCTCTTTGCTAAAGGACCTATTTGTTCAAGGCTGTTCGCATAGGCAATTAAACCATAACGGCTAACCAAACCATAAGTAGGCTTCAAACCAACCGTGGAACAATAACTCGCAGGACAACGAATAGACCCGCCAGTGTCAGAGCCCAAAGCCAAAACAGTTTCGTCGGCGGCAACAGCCGCTGCGCTCCCGCCAGACGACCCGCCTGGAACAACTGAAAGGCACCATGGGTTACGTGTCGGTCCGAAATGGCTGGTCTCTGTGGTGGAGCCCATGGCGAATTCGTCCATGTTAGCTTTTCCAATTATTATTCCGTCCTCCATTTTGATTTTCTCGATAACCGTGGCGTCGTATGGGGGAACAAAGTTCTCCAGCATTCGTGAGGAGCATGTGGTGCGGATGCCGTTTGTGCATATGTTGTCCTTTACGGCTATGGCGATGCCAGCGAGTTTTCCAAGGGGTTTCCCATTTGAAACTTTCTCGTCGATTTCCCTCGCTTTTTTAAGTGCCTCTTTTTCGACTAGGGTTACGAAGGCGTGAACCTTATCCTCTATTTTATGGATTCTTTCAAAAATTGATAGCATGCATTCCTCGGCGGTTGTTTCCTTATCACGAATTCTTTTGGCAATCCCATCAGCAGTGTGTTCATACAGTTTAAGCATAAACTCTCAACCCTCAGACAATTCTCGGCGCCTTGAAAAACCGCTTTTCCCTTTTTGACGCATTTTTAAGGATTTTCTCAGGAGGCAGCGAGGGCAATACTTTGTCCTCTCGATAGACGTTCACAAGGTCTAGAACATGATAAGTCGGCGGAACCCCCTCGGTTTCTACCTCATCAATTTTTTTGAAATAGTCTAGGATTTTGTTAAACTGCTCCGTGAAAAGCTCCTTCTCCTTTTCAGAGAGTTCTATGCGTGCAAGCCACGCAATGTGCTCGACTTCTTCCTTTGAAATGTGACGCTTCTTCATGTCTCAACATCCTTAAAGTAGGAGATGGCGAACTCCTCTTAAAGATTTCATTGAGGAAATAGTAACAAGGTTAAAAATTTCTCCTGAGGTCACATGGGAATGAATCGAGGAGGCGAAAAAACTTATTGAATGGTGGAAACTTTTATGTTCATATATTTATGAAGGCGCAAAGAAAAGTTCCTGAAAATAATAGTGAAAAACAATATTGGAAATGCATTTCGGTAACTGAGAACAACTTAAAGTTTATTACAGACTTTTACTCTTTTCTGAAAAGGTGTCTACCCAATGATTCCACTGGCTCCGCAGTTAAACGGTGCTCCTCAAGATATTATTGGATGGATAGTGCAGATTGTTTGGCTTCTAGCCGTTGTGTTCATGTTCCTCTGGGGTCAGCGAATTCAAATGTTAACCATGCTGAGAGACGTGGAAAGCTCATTAAAACGTCTCGAACTCATGAGAGAAGAAGGACGTAAGACCGCCATAGCAGCCATTAAGGAAATAGGGAAACCTAAGGAGGACCCAACCGCTAAAGTGGACCGGTTCCTAGAATACGTAGCATATCCACCTGTGGATTTGGATCCATCAGGCATAGTGTGGAAACTCGAACATGTTCTAGATGTCAGGGACATCCGCTTTAAAGACGAAGTGAAACTCATGGCTCCCGAAGCGACTGAAAGTCAAATAAACAGCCTGGAAAACACACTTGAGGCAGCTCTAGCCTTAAACATTATACATAAGGTTGTGAGACACTTCTATCTTCTCGGCAAAAAGACCATGAGCCTATACATTATTATGCAAGTTCAGATGGTGTTGCCCCTTCTTATGCAAGAAGCCAAGGCTTACGCTAACGCCTTAAAAGCCTTCACGTATGGGCAGCCGATAGGAGACGGAGCGGGTGCACTCGTCGCCGCCAAGCTGATGCATGGACATGAGAAAAGCAAAATAGCAAAAGACATAGTTATGGCTAAAGTGCCCATCGAAGGACGTACAGCATACGTTTTGAAGGCCGAAGGCCCAGGTGGAAATGTGGGTAAGCCTGGAGACGCCATAAAGCGCATTATAGAGGAAAACGATGGGAAAATTGCCACTATAATTACCGTAGACGCTGCGCAAAAGCTTGAAGGAGAGAAACCAGGGGAAGTAGCCGAAGGAATAGGCGTAGCCATCGGCGGACCAGGCGTAGAAGCATATAAGGTGGATGAAACTTTACTTAAACACAAGATTCCCATGAACGCCGTCATCATTAAGGAAAGCCTCGGAGACGCCGTGTCCACGATGCGAAAAGAAATAGTCGATGCGGCAGACGCAGCTATTGAACGAATTAAAAGGCTCATTTTGGAGCGCACAAAGGTAGGCGACTCAGTAATAATAGCTGGCATAGGCAATACTATAGGAATTGGGCAGTAGGTGAAGGCAAATGGGTGAGAAAACGAATTCAAAGGCAATACCGTACTTTTTCTTCACAATACTCATAATCGTTGCTTTATCCCTTTTCGCCATCCTCACGGGCATCAATCTGTTCCTTCAGGGAAGCGATGAAGGAAGTTACTGGATACTAATAGGCATCGGCACTCTAGTCATATCAGCTTTAATGCTGTCCCAAACGAGAAAAGCCATGCCTCAACTCGTGTTTGAACCGGAACGGGTGTCTACAACTATACTCTGCAATAAGTGTGGCTTCAAGAGTCTTCGAGACTTTCAACGCGGCGACTATATCCTCAAAGAAGCGGAACCATGCCCAAAATGCAACGAAAAAATGATAATCGCATCTATATACCGCGAAGTTAAAGAAAAGGAAAAAGAAAGCTTCTAAGTCAGCACGAGGCAGCCGTCTTTTACTATCATAACGGTGTGTTCCGCCTGCGCCACGGGTTTTCCGCTTTCTTCAATAAACACGGGATAAGCCATTAGGCTCCTTGACGAAAGAAGTTCTGAAAAGGCTGCTCTGTAACGATTGTTCGGCATTATTCCTTGGAGCCATCTTTCCGTGAATGGAAGTGTATGGAAATTTTTCTTAATGTGGTCCAGAAGGCGTTTAGCATCCGGATTTTTCAAGGATTTGGGCTTCAAAAATCTGAAGATGCAGGCTTCGGAGCCGCTTTTGACTTTGCCTGCTGCGTCTGGAACGGTTACGAAGGGTTCCACTCCGTAAACTTCGCCTACGCTTATTTTGGCTAGGGAAAAATGAGGCACGTTTGGCAAAGATTTCCCCGTATGTATTAAATAACGTCCGACCTGATGCCCAGTAAGGTTTGAAACTGGTTTACATCCACGGCTTTTAATCGATCCTTGAATAGTGGAGCCGAACTGCGATATGGATAAGCCTGGGCGAAGGATTTCAACCGCCTTTTCAAGGGCTTTCTCAGCAGTTTCCACAAGATTTTCGTATTCTGAATTAAAGCATACAGTTGTGGCGGTGTCAGCAATGTAGCCGTCCACATGGGCGCCAAGGTCTATTTTCACGATTGAGTTTTCGGGAATAGTCCGCTTGTCTTGCGGAGGAGAAGTGAAATGCGCGGCAATTTCATTAACGGACACGTTGCAAGGAAATGCTGGCTTACCGCCCCTTTCCCGAATTAAAGCCTCCACTTTTTCACAGAGGTCGATAATTAGCATACCCTCGCGAACTATTTTTTTAGCTCTTTCGCGGGCTTCAGCCACTATCTTTCCAGCACGTCGATACTTTTGGAAAACTTCTTCAGGGATGGTCATTGTCAGCGCGCAGTCCTCTAATAATAGACTAGTTTAGAAAAGCCTTATCTGTTATGTTTTTCGTTGATTTTACTCAATCTGTCGCTGACGCCAAGTGTTGTAGGGGCATTGTCTCCAGCAGTAGAAGCTTCCCTTCAGCGAGCAGACTTTGCATTCCGCCCTCTCAAAGGGTCTAATTCGCCTAATCTTCTTGGACAAAGTTCTATACCAAATAAGGAAGAGTTATCAAACAATTTATACTTTGTCCATTTGTTAATCTCAGTTTTTCTTAACGTTTTCGAGTCTAGGCGTAATTATTTCTGGAGCGAGGGAAACGAAGTCGTCTCCGCCAACGTGGTAAACTAGTTTCACTTTTTCGAGATTGAACCTTCCGTCAAAAACGCCTTCGTTTGCATATGCAGCCGAGACTTCGCCTACGAATAGTGTGTGGTCTCCTGTGGTTATCTCTCGATGAAGCCTACATTCGAGGTGCGCTACGCATTCCTTAATTATCGGGGGCTTAACCTTTGCAGCTGGCATTGGAGTTAGGCGTGTCTCCTTAAACTTGTCATGCATTCTTCCCGTGGTTCTGCCGCAGAAAAGAACTTCTTTAGCGATGTCCATTGTAGGAATGTTAACGACGAATTCTCCAGTTTCTCGAATGATTTTATGGGAATATCTCATGGGACTGACGCTTATAACGAGCATGGGCGGATTAAACGACGTTGGCATGGACCAAGCTAAGGTTACGATGTTAGTCTTACCCTGCTTGTCTATGCAGCTTACTAATACGACGTTTCTCGGATGCAGCAGCCTATAAGCCGAGGAAATATCAACGCTTACTTTTCGGGTTTCCAACAATTTTCCTCCTTCACGCTTCAGCTCAGATTTTGAAGGATTCGATGAAGAATTCATCCACAATGTTTCGGGCTTTTTCTCTCCTTCTCTGATGCTCATTCAGAAATTTCTTCACTCTCTCTGCCAAAATTGCTTTGCAGTCGCCGCAGATTATGTCTCCTGACCTGCATCTTTTTTGAAGCTCCTTGAGTTTTTCGTCGCTTTCCTCAAACAAGTAATTAAAATATTGAAATATTGTGCATATAAATGGATCTCCTCCGTGCATACGCTGCTCCTTCTCTGTGGGTTTGCCTCCTGTGTAGGCGTTCCAGATTTTTCTCTCCGCCACTTCTGGAGGGTCTATGGTGAATATGCATGTCTCTGGAAGGGAAGCCGACATTTTTCCGCCTTTCCCTAAGCCCGGCAGGAACTTGCAGTGTATTTGCGCTGGCTTATAGTAGCCGATTTTGGGGGCTATGTCCCTTGTTACTCTCCAGTATGGGTCTTGGTCTATGGCTGCTGGAATTAGGCATGGCACGTTTTTTCCTTCTATGACTGAGCCTACGAAGCAGGGCGCTGCTTGAATGGCTGGGAAAAAGATGATTCCTATGTTTGAGCTGTCTTCGAAGCCGAAGACCGCCTTAACAGTGGAGAAAGTCACGTGCTTAGCTACTTTTATGGCTAATTCATAGAGTGCTTTAATGTGTTTAACGTCTGAAATAACCTTCGTCTTTTCGGGGTTCAAGCCCACGGCGACGAGGTCGAGCGTGTTTTCGTAGGTGAAGCCGAGCGATTTTTCAAGTGGGAAATCTGGGGTTATGAGAAATTTCTCATCGTCGGTCATTTGGAAATATAACTTAGCATCAAACTTGTTCTGAAGCCACTTCGTGAATATCCATGGAACTAAATGCCCAATGTGGACTGGCCCAGAGGGCCCTCTCCCCGTGTAAAGCACGAATTTTTGTCCCGCTTCATATTGGTCGAGAATCCAGTCGAGGTCTCGGTGGGAAAAGAACAGCCTTCTGCGCAGCTGTATGTGAAGTTCGCCCGTATGTTTCTTTATTCTTTCCAGAAGCTCGTCAGTGATGGGTTGAGTGCCGAACTGCTGAATCAACTTTTCATAGTCAACTTTCCCTGAAACTTCCCAAGGCGTAACAACCATGGACTCCTCATCGCTCAAAGGCTGACACCAACCGTCCTCGAATCTTCTTTGAACCAGCATCCTTTTTAGAATCCAAATAAAATAAATGTTTGCAGAAATTTTTCGTTGCTAAGGATGTAAAATGTGAAGTTTAAAGCTTTATTAATGCTTTTTCGTAGTCGGCGACAATGTAG
>JBBIVD010000070.1:0-6342 GCA_037439925.1 Candidatus Bathyarchaeota archaeon | reverse complement strand
TTCCTTGTTCGCTTCCCGCAAGGCTTTCCTCTGGGCTTTTAATTGGTTCTTCTCCTCCTTAGAGAGGTTTGCCTTCCTCTCACGCTCCTTTTGGACAAAAGACAGGATCTCGGAATAGTCAATGTCCCCAGGTTTTACTTTGAAGCCAAGCTTCTTTGAAAAGTCACGGTGAAAGTTTTTGGCAAATACGCGGTCTTTAACATAGGGCGTCCCCATTTTCCCAGCCCAAGCGAGAGCCATCTCCTCCTGCTCCGGCGTTAGCTTAATCTTCCTCCCGTTTACCTTGATGGTGAGACCTTTTCCCTCATATCTTGGTGGAACTAGAACACCATTATGGTGCAGGCTTTTCATTAAGGGCCCTCTCTATCCGCCGAATGAGTAGATTCCTATACGGAGAGAAAGGATGAAATTTAAACGTTACTTCTCCATAATTCACGTCGCAAAGCGTGTGAGTGAAGTTTGCAAGCTCAAATTCCAAATTTTCTAGGAAGCGTGTTTAGAGCAGTGTACATTAGGGGATTCGATGTCAATTAAATGCAGAAAACTCCCAATTAATAATATTTTATTGGGAGTTTATCCAATGATTAGTCATCTAAGGAGGATTAGATGATGACCATTCTAAAGCTGAGCTTTGAAGAAACCTTGGGAAAAATGGTTGTTTCAGCGGACAGGTGCGTGGGCTGCGCCGCCTGCGTTATTTCTTGTCCACTGAAGATTTTGGAATACGCCAAAGGAATGCCGAAGGTTGTGGGAAAATGTACATCTTGTGGTATATGCGTTAAAATTTGTCCTCGATACGAGTTGTCTTCGCCCACCTTGGAAAGTTTTGTGTTCGGCAGGGAAAGGAGACCAGAGGAGGAATTCGGCATCTATCGGCGCATCCTTGTGGCTCGAGCCAAGGACAAAACTGTTCGCAAAGTTTGTCAAGACGGAGGAGTGGTTTCTGTTCTTTTAATTTTCGCCCTTGAAAAAGGGATAATTGACGGCGCTGCGATATCAGGAGTCAGCGAAGATAAGCCCTTTTATCCCGTTCCAAAGCTAGCCTCGTCTCCAGAGGAGGTTTTAGAGTGCGCTGGCACTAGATACTCCTATTCGCCTAATCTGCTTGCCTTCCAAGAGGGAGTTGAACTAAAGAAGGGTAGCTTAGTTTTTGTTGGCACTCCATGCCAGATACAAGCCATTCGAAAAATGCAGATGCTTCCATTAAAGAAGTATGCTGAGGCGTTAAACTTTACAGTTGGGCTGATGTGCACTGAAGTCTTCACCTACGAGGGTTTAATGGAGAAAAAAATTCAAGGAGAAATGGGCATCAACCTACGCGATGTCGAAAAAATAAACATTAAGGGAAAAGTTTTAGTTACAATGAAGTCTAGAGAAATAAGGGAAATACCGTTAAAAGAGGCAAAGGAGTACGCCCAAAAAAGCTGCGCCCAATGCCACGACTTTTCAGCTGAACTCGCGGACATTTCCGCTGGAGGACTAGGATTAACAGATTGGACATTCACAGTTCTTAGAACAGAGAAGGGCGAAGAACTGTTTAAACGCGCCGAAAAAGAGGGACTCCTCGAAACAAAGCCCATAGAACAAGAAAAGAACGCCTTAGATTTGTTAGTTAAGCTTTCAAGAAGGAAACGAGGAAGAATCTAATACTTTAAACATGTTTAGGAGTTGGATAATAGACATGAGATTAGGGCTCGATTCTTTTAATCTCAGCTACTTTGTCATATACTTTGTCGGCTGATATTATTCGTTAGTCATGCAGTTGAGCTTGGGCTGCATAGTGGGAATCATAGTAACTGAGGTTGTATTTGGCTCGGATCCATGCGCTGAGCCTAACGCTTTCACATATAAATATTGTGGGAATATTGTTTTAGAATATGGAATATTTGAGATTCCAACTAAAGAACGATTGTAACTGTGACCTTTTTTCCTGTTAGTCCTAAAATGGTTTTTTCCAGTTCTTTTCTTTGGTTTTCTATTTTTTGGAGAAACTCTTGATGCACTTTTTCTAGGGCAGTGTGTTTTGATTCAACGAATTCCTTTCGCCTCTTAAGCTCAATTAATTCCTTTTGATAGCCCGTTAACTCATTTTGGAAGGCGGCTAGGGATTCGGAGGTTAAAAGCCGTTGTCTCTTATAGATGGCTTCTTTACATTTGTGATAGAGCGAAGTTAGGCTGTCCTTTTCGAGGACTTCCCTTATTTGTTCTTGGGCTTTTCTTAATCGGCTGCTTTTCAGTTTCAGTTTTCCTTGGTTTATGGCGTCGCCCATTTTTCTAAGAATGCTTTTCAGCATGGGATAACCTTCCTCTTCGGTTGTGAGAGCGTTAAAGGGCTCTTTCAGATACTCGTCGAGTTTCTTTAACTCGTCAGGCGTGACAGCGTAGCCTGGGCCTCGGGCTAAACTCTGAAACTTAATGAAAGGCTTTTGGAGATGGCGCAAACTGTTCTTCACTTTTCTCTCCAATTCCTCAATTTCCATGTTTAGTTGAACGAGGTCCTGCATTTCGCCCTTGTTTTGGACGGCTGCAATTTCCCGCTGCTTTTCAGCCATCCTTTCTTCAAGAACTTTCTTCCTTAGCTCCATTCGTCCTTTAAGCGTCTTCGCCTTCTCCACTTTGTTTAGTAAATGAGTGAGCCTGTTGATCGTGGAAACTGCGTCTTCTAGGGTTTCAACCTTAACGTATTTGTGCAAGGAAAAAGTCTGCAGCGCCTTAAAAGCGTCGATGACTCTTTTCCAGGCGATGTCGAATCTTCTGCGGTCGAGGATGAAGTACGGCTCAATGCCAGGGAACATCATCCTCCTTTCCATTTCAACCGCTGCAAATAACCTCCTTAAATCCTCATTTAATATCCGTAAGTTTTCACGTGAAACCTCGTCTGGAACATTAATTTTGTCCATGGCATCTAGGGAGACTTGGGCGAGCTTGTTCGCCGCCCTAGCTGAACGATAAGTTTTTCGGCTTCCCTTAGCCATTTCCTTTTCACTGTCAACCAGTAACCTTTCACAAACTTCACTAAAATCGCCTAGCCTGCTTCTAACGTCGCTAAGCAATACCTTTCCTTCAGCCTTAAGGGGCTCAATTATAGGCGCCAATTCCTGCTTCAGCCATCTTTCAAGGTCTCCAAGCGGTATTTTAAGGGCCTCAGACATGAAGCCTACCCTCTATTTAGTCTTCTATCCTCCAAATGTTTTCAAAGATGAATTTAACGTATTGGGTTTGTAGCCCTTGAGCATGCTGGTCTATAGGAATTTAAGTTTCTGTAACAAACGCTTGATGCAAGATAGTTTCAATTTCAAGATTTCATTTTACTCGTAAATGACAAAGAAGTTAGCAATGAAGTTGTTGAAGCCGTGATTTCCCCTCAGGGCAGCCATGAGCAAGCTCATAAAAACGATTTCAGCCCATGCTTTCGGTAACACAAACGCAAGTATACCAACACCACCAGACCCTATAAAAAAGGGTAATAAATTTATGAAATAGATGACTGTGAATATACATTCTGGAATATAGGAAACAAGGACCAGTGGGACTGTCAGAATTGATTTACGATGTTTCTGATGCATACTAAAAATTTTACAGAGCCAACCTGCCGTAAATCCAGTCAGCGCCTTTCCAATGGGCAACCCTATCAGCCCGAGCCAGGAACCAGTACCCAAAGGGCCAAAGTAAATTCCAGGAAGGATTCCAACAAGCAATCCGGTGAGAAAACCCGCTACGGGTCCTCCATAGAGGGCTACGATGAATACTGGTATAAGAGAGAGGTCAAGCGCAACTCCATGGGTGATAGGCCCCACGTGGAATGATATTAGAAATAGAACGTTTCCAAGCGCTCCCATCGTGGCCATAAATGCGATTGCTTTCGAATTCACGTTTAATTGTCTCCTCACGCCGAACTTATCATCGTGTGGTCTAATTATTTAAGAGTAACTACTCAAAAATGCGTAGGTTTTTTAAATCAGCTCGATAAACCCATCGACCGCTTAAAAATTTCTATACTGATTTTTCCAGCTTTGAATACGCTTCCAGTTTTAACGTTATTGATGATTAAAACGGCTGGGGCGAATAAGTTCGAATCAATTTCATAAAAATCGTAGTTAGCCTCCTTAAAAATTTCAAGGAACGGTTTTCCATAGCTTTTTGAGGCTGATGAGGGCGCCTTTTCCACGAGTTTTTTCAGCTTTTCTTCGCTGTCATCGTAATTTATGGCGTAGTAGGTTACGCCCGCATATAGTATAGCATCGTTTGTTCTTCCCATGGCTTCAGCGAATTTAGGGTGAATTGGCGCAATTGGCGCGTATCCCCATGCGCTCATTATCGATTTCGGGTCCAATCCGAGCCTGGTTAATTTGTGGACGCCCGTTTCCACTATTCTTCCCGAAATCTGCGTAGCTCCAGCTATGGTTGAAGTGGGTGTTAGAATTAGGGTTAAATTGTCTGGCGAAACCTTGCACTGCTCAGCGATATGGCTTATAGCTTTTTCAGGCGGCTTCTTATGTGTTTCTAGCACAAGCACTGCCAAGTCAGACTCATCCCTATACCCTATTTTTTCGTAGATTTCCTTAGGCTTGAAGGCGAGAGCCCTGGCGGGACCCGACCCTATAGCCGAGTAGTCTCCAACTTTGATTTGCCAGCCAGCGAACTGTGAGCCGAGCGTCGCTATGGCGGGATGATCCGTATATACCGAGATAGATAGAATTTCAAGGTCACCGTATTGTTTGCAAAAAATCCTTGCTTTGCCTAGTCCTCCGAGGCAGATTTCAGTTATGATCTTGCCAGCTTGGAATCCCCCCTTCGCTTTTATTCCTGCATCGATTAAGGTCGCGCCTAAGCTTGTCTTTTCGACAGTTACCCCGTATTTTTCGGCTTCTTCGCATAGTTTTCTTGAGAGTTGCCACGCCAGGCGGTTTACACTTAGCATGTTTAGGTATTAAGGTTCGGAGAGGATATAAAACGAACGGAACCACGAGGGAAATTTATCGAGTCATAAGCTTCATTAGTATTCGCGATCCTAACAGAATAGTACCGACAGTGTAAGCGAAAAGCACCATTGCGTCGACGAAGACTATAGCAATATTACCTGCTTGAACTGCCCTCAACGCTTCAGTTGCGTATGTTAATGGCAGAGCCCTAGCCACGTAGGGAAGAGGCATAGGCATAGCTTCTACTGGGAAGAACACGCCGCCTAGGAACATCATTGGAAACCGTAGCAGATTCGAGAGCATCATAGCCTCTCTGGGCTCAGACGCTAAACCTGAAATTATTGTTCCTATGCCCGTGAAAGAGAAGCTCGCCAACAAGACTATTAGTAAGACAGCGCCTATGTTGGCGAATGGGACGCCGAAAAGCGTGGCGCCAATTATTAGCAGCACAAGTGCGCTCGTGATGCCCATAACTGCCCCTGACATCGTTTTCCCAATTATTATTGATGTGGATGGCACTGGCGCCGCCAGTACTCGGTCAAACACTTCTAGGGACCTTTCCCAAACTATGCTCATGGTTTCGTTTATGCTTCCGAACATGGCTGTCATGCCCACAATGCCTGGAATGAGGAAGGTTTTTACGAATTCAACATCTATTCCACCGGCGCCATATCTAAAACTGAACGTAAACATCATGAAAGTCGGGAAAAGAAGGCTCCAGACTACGTGGCGCACGGACTTGAAAGATTGGCGCACGTCGTTTTCGGCGATCCAGACTGAATGCATCAGCCATGCCGATTTTTTCATCTGAGCCCACCCCTAGCCAATATCCTTGCCCTAACATATGTTTCCTTCGATGCCGACTCCTCTCGAATGCTCTTTCCAGTTAAACTAATGAAGGCATCTTCTAGGGTAGGTTGTGAAACTGAAATATTTTCGATTTTTCCACCATGCTTGTCTATGAGACTTACGACTGCTGGAATGATCTGCGTTAGGTCTTTGGACAGAATCCGTATTTTTCCCTCCGCCAAGAAAATCTTTTCAACGCCTTCAGCCTCCTCTAAAATGGGAATCCATTTTTGCTGGTCCACGCCGTCTAGGATTTTGATTTCTAGGGCGCGGATGCCTTCGGCGCCTTTTTTGATTTGTTCGGGCGTGTCTAATGCGATTAAGCGTCCGTGGTCAATTATGCCTACTCTCTGGACGAGTCTGTCCGCCTCTTCGATTTGATGAGTAGTTAAAAGGATGGTTCTGCGCTCCTCTTTGTTGAGGTTAATTATTGTTTCCCTGACTAGGCGTGCGGTTTGGGCGTCTAAGCCGCTCGTGGGCTCGTCCATTATCAATATTTCGGGTTGATGAATGAGCGCCGCAGCGATGGTTAAGCGTCGATGCATACCCTTACTGTAATATTTGACTAAAT
>JBBIVD010000069.1:0-6449 GCA_037439925.1 Candidatus Bathyarchaeota archaeon | reverse complement strand
GCCTAACACTCTAGCCCGTTCGGACAACTTTTCTTCAAGGATTACGTCTATAGTTGCGGAGGCTGCAGCGCAGGCAAGGGGGTTGCCTCCGAACGTGCTTGAATGCTCTCCGACTTCAAGTGAGTCCATTATTTCGCTTTTCGCCACCGTGGCTCCCATCGGGATTCCTCCAGCCATGCTCTTAGCTATACACATAATATCAGGCGTCGTGTTCCAATGTTGCGAAGCCCACATTTTTCCAGTCCGCCCGAAGCCGGTCTGCACCTCATCAAAAATTAGTAGCGCACCGTGTTCCTCGCAGATTCCACGTAGACTTTGGAGAAAACCTTCTGGCGCTACGTATATGCCGCTTTCTCCCTGAATAGGCTCAACTATAATCGCCGCAGTATCTTTGGAAATCGCTTCCTCAACTTTTTCAGAGTTACCGAAGGGAACGAACTTAAAATTCGGGATTATAAGCGACTGGAAAGCGTTTCTATATTTCGGTCCCCACGTCGCCGATAGGGCGCCCAAGGTTTTTCCATGATAGCTTCCCGTCATGGCTATTATTTTCTTTTTTCCAGTGTATTTCGCTGCGAGTTTTAAGGCGCATTCCACGGATTCCGCTCCGCTGTTGCATAAGAATACCTTGTCCAGTCCTTTCGGGGCTATGTTAACCAGTTTTTCTACTAGTTCAGCTCTTTTATCGTTGTAAAGGGAACCGTGACAAGTAATCAGCGTTTCGCATTGTCTCTTAATGGCTTCGACGATTTTGGGGTGGCAGTGTCCAACGAGGCTTACTCCGTATCCGCCCATGCAGTCAATGAACTCGCGCCCATTTATGTCCCAGAGAACCGCCCCTTTCCCCTTAACAATGGTTACTGGAAACTTTTGGTAAACATTAGCGAAGAAACGGTTCTCAATCGCCATCGCTTCCTTGTCATTCACGGGCAATCACTGTTCCCACATGATGGTTTATGGCTTCACTCAACGGATTCTCCACGAAACCTGGGGCGATTATAGCCTCTGCCACGCCCATTTTCACGGCTTCTATGGACGCCAAAACCTTTTTGTCCATGCCGGCTCCCATTTTTGGAAGCAGCCTCTCAGCTTCTGCGACTGTCAGCTTTTTGACGAGTTTCTCCTCGACGAAAACTCCGTGAACGTCGGTTAAGAGAACAACCTTATCCGCTTTCAACGCTCCAGCCACGTATGCGGCTGCTCTGTCACTATCAACGTTCAGAAGCTCATATTTGTCGCCTATGGCTACGGACGATATTACTGGAACATAGCCGCCGTCGGTTAGGAGCCTAATTACGTTGCTATTTACTTGGCTTATTTTTCCGGTGAAGCCGCCGTCGATTATTCTCTTTCTGCCACGTTCGTCAACGATAATTAGGCGTTCTTTACGTTGCGCTTTCAACAAGGCTGCGTCGATTCCCGAAAGTCCAACAGCTGGAATTCCTCTGCCCAACAGAAAAGCCACTGTTTCTTTGTTTATTTTTCCAGCCATGACCATGGTGTAGATTTTCACGGTTTCCTCGTCTGTGTATCTGCTTCTGATTCCCTCGGGAGAAACGACGAACTGTTGCTGCTTACCCAATTTTTCAGCGATTTTTGTCACTTCGTCTCCGCCGCCGTGCACGATAACAAGCCTATCGGTTTCCAAGACTTTTTTGATGTCCGTTATCAGCGTTGGATTTAAGCCCTTTTCTAGGAGGCTTCCTCCGATTTTTATGATTATCATATTTACCTACACCGGATGGAGCCCAGGCTGCTCTAAGCCAGCTTTCTCACTTAAGCCCAACATAATGTTCATGCATTGGACGGCTGTTCCCGCCGCTCCTTTAATGAGGTTGTCTATGGCTGACATTACCACGAGCCTGTTGATGCGTTCGTCGATTTCGAAGCCTATGTCGCAGTAGTTCGATCCGACAACGGTTTTCGGGTCTGGAAACCTGAAGACCCCCTTTCTGTCTCGAACGAACCTTATGAAGGGTTCTCCTTGGTAGAATTCCCTAAAACAACGCCAAACATCGGTTATTGCCAAAGGCGAAGTTAGAAAAGTGTGGCATGTCGCCAATATTCCCCGCACCATGTTCACCGCGTGAGTCGACATGGAAACCGTGACCCTTCCGCCCGCTAAGGCGCTTAGTTCCTGCTCTATTTCTGGCGTGTGGCGATGCCCAACAGGCATATATGGTCTCACAATGCTGTAATGTTCAGAGTGATGCGTTGACAGAGAGGGTTTCGCTCCAGCGCCGGATGAGCCGACTTTCGTGTCTACTATGATCTTTTCCTTGTCGACCTTGTTCGCTTTGACCACGGGAGCGAGGGCTAATGTGGCGCTTATCGCCATACATCCGGGGCACGCAACTAAATCGGCTTTCTTGATTTCGTTTCTGTGAATTTCTGGAAGTCCGTAGACAGCTTTTTCCAGTAGTTCTGGGCATGGGTGCCTCCAGCCGTACCATTTTGGGTAGTCGTCCGGATTCTTAAGCCTGAAGTCGGCGCTTGTGTCGATTATTTTCAAGCCTGTTGTGAGGAGTTGTGGCAGAATTTTTGATGATGTCCCGTGGGGCGTCGCCGTGAATAATAGGTCGCATGATTCCGTGAGCTTAGACGGGTCTGGGTTTGTGAATTTTAGGTTTGTTATTCCTCTGAGGTTGGGGTGTGCCCGATGGATGAATTCGCCTTCGAATTGGCGTGAAGTAGCAGCCGCGACTTCGACGTTGGGATGGAAAAGTAAAATGCGCAGGAGTTCTCCGCCAACGTATCCTGAGGCGCCGAGTACTCCAACTTTCATTTTTTCGCCACCTTAACCGCATATTCTAGAACTTTTTTAGCTATGTCGACATCAGTGGTGGTAGAAATTCCCCTGAACTCCATGGTTCCGTTCACTTCGTGCACAACTAAGCCATTTCGGCTTTCCATGCAGTCTACGGCTAGGACGCCGCCGCCGACCGCCTTCGAAGCCTTTAATGCAAGTTCTTCTAGTTCACTTGTTATCGGGCAGGGTTGGCTGGATCCTCCTCGGGCTATGTTTGTTCTCCATTCGCCTTGAGGCGGATAGCGGTAGGAGGCTGCGACTACTTCTTCTCCTATAACGATTATTCTTATGTCCCTCGGCGGTCTTTTAACGAATTCTTGAACGTAGTATATGTGGAGTAAGGCGTTTCTTATTTCCTCTCTAGCCTCGATTACCGCCTGCGCCGATTCGCGGTCTTTAACGAGCGCCACGAGTCTGCCCCAACTTCCTACCACGGGCTTCAACACTGCTGGATAGCCCATCTTGTCCAAAGCCTTCAATGCGGTTTCAGGCGTAAAAGCCACGAGGGTTTTAGGGTTTGAGACGCCCGCCTTGGTTAATGCCAACGTTATGAAAAGCTTGTTTCCGCACGTAAGGGAAGTCTGAAAAGAATTGATTACGGGCAGTCCGGAGTTTTCGAGAATGGCGGTTATGTGTAGGCCTCGAAAATAGCCGATGCACCGCTGGATAACGATGTTTCCGAAAGCCTCTTGAAATTTTTCAGCATCTTCCGAGGGCTTCATGTAATTTTTTTTGGCGTCAATTGGCCTTAGTGATACGTTCACTTTTTTTGAGGCGTTGATTAGGGCTTTTTCTTCCCATCGGATTCGGTCGTAGATTAGCCCTATTGTTGCCATCGGGTTATTCGCCCCAGTCTTCCCCTTCGATTTCAGCGGGCTTAAGCTCCATTTCGCCGTTATCCTTTATGCTTACTTCAAAGTCCATTCCGCAGTCTGGACAACTAACTATTTCGCCGTTAACCGCATCATCAGGTATATCTAATTCCGCATCACATTCGAGGCATTTAGCCTTCAACCCTTTTTCCACCTTCCCCTTTCTGTTGAACGTTTCGAGCTAAAACTGTTTGCAGACCCCAAAGCTCTATGAAACCTTTCGAGGCTGTTTGGTCGAAGGTTGTTCCTACGTTGTACGTGGCAAGTTTTGCATCATAGAGTGAGAACGGGGATGATCGTCCTACCACTCTGACCCCGCCTTTATACAGCTTAACTCTAACTTTTCCGTGAACTCGTTCCTGTGTTTTGTTAATAAATCCTTCTAGGTCTTCACGTAAGGGGTCCATCCATAATCCCGTATAAGCGAGGAAAGTCCATTGGGCGTCGATTTGCTGCTTAAACAGATTTTCATGTCGAGTGAGTACGGTTTTTTCGAGGTCTTTATGCGCCTCAAGGATGACCGTCGCGGCTGGACACTCGTAAACTTCCCTTGACTTGATGCCTGTCACCCTGTCTTCTACGTGGTCTATGCGTCCCACGCCGTGTTTTCCAGCCGTTTTGTTCAGTTCTTCTAAAATATGCAGTGGGCTGAGTGCTTCCCCATTTATTTTTGTTGGAACGCCCCCAGCGAATTCTATTGTCAAATATTCTGGTTTATCTGGCGTTTTGTCGATTGGGTTTGTCCATTTGAAGATTTCTTCGGGCGGCTCTCGGCTCGGGTCGTCTAGGGGTCCGCATTCGATTGAGCGTCCCCAGAGGTTTTGGTCGATGCTGTATTCGGATTTTTCGTCGATGAGCCCTGTTATTCCCCAGTTTTTTGCTTGTTCGATTTCTTTGTCTCTTGCCATGTTTTCTTCTCGTATGGGCGCTATTATTTTTAGGTTGGGCGCTAGAGCTTTGATGGTTACGTCGAATCGGACTTGGTCATTTCCCTTTCCTGTGCATCCGTGGGCGACGGCGTTAGCCTTCTCTTTCTTTGCGATTTCAACCATCTTTGAAGAGATTAGGGGTCTTGAGAGGGCGCTGTTTATCGGGTATTTTCCCTCATAGAGGGCGTTTGCCTTAATTGCGGGAAACACGTAATTCTTTACGAATTCCTCTTTTGCGTCTATCGAATAATGCTTTACGGCTCCGAGTTTTTTCGCTCTTTCAGCTATGGCGTTAAGGTCCTTGCCTTGCCCAACGTCCACTGTGACCGTAATTACTTCGCTTTTGTACTTCTCTTGAAGCCACTTTACGCAAATGGACGTGTCTAGACCGCCTGAGTACGCGAGCACCACTTTCTCCATCAATGTTGCACCTCGAGTTGGAACCTTAATTAAATTAAGGATTCCTTATAAATATTGCGGATTTTTTAAAGTTTCCATTAGAAAAGCCTTTTAAATTAGTATTTTCTTTAATTACGCTTGGGAACTTCAATGATAACTGAGATCGACGAAATAGACAGAAAAATTCTGGAGCGATTACAAGACGATGCACGAGTAGCCTTCAAAAAAATCGCAGAGGAGTTGGGAATAAGTGAATCAACAGTTTTTGTGCGTGTAAAGAAGCTTCAGCAGCAAGGCATCATAAAAAGGTTCACCACGATCGTTTCGCCTGAGCTGATAGGCAAGGGCTTAACTGCCTTCATTTTGATTAAAGCTGATCCGCAGAAGTATCCAACCGCCCTCGAAACCCTAAAGAAAATCGATGACATATGCGAAATCCACGACGTTACTGGAAACTATTACGCCATTGCAAAAGTGCACACGGGAAGCCGCGAAGACCTAGCGAAAATCATAGACAAAATCGGACTAATCGACGGGATAACGAGCACAGAAACCGCCATCGTGCTGAGAAGCATAAAAGAAGAAAACAGAATCAAAATATAGGCTTACAGCAAATTTAAAGTTGAGAAACTCGCTTAATTCCGCCTAACAAGAAGGGTCTTTATGAATCTTTGGCGAGATATTCCCGTAGGCGATAAACCCCCTGAAATTGTTAACGTTGTTATTGAAGTCGTAAGCGGGTCGAGGGACAAATATGAGTACAATTTGGAATGGGAAGCATTCGTATTAGACCGGGTGCTTCATTCTTCGGTTGTGTTTCCCGTGGAATACGGCTTCATTCCGCGAACATGGTTTGACGATAATGATCCGCTAGACACTATGGTCTTAAGTTATGAACCACTCGAAGTCGGCTGCATAATCAAGGCTAGAACCATCGGCGCACTAATCATGGAAGACGAAGAGGGCGAAGACCCCAAAATATTGTCTGTGCCAACGGACGACCCGAGATTCAATGGCTTCACTGATGTCACTGATGTTCATCCACATAAGCTGAAGGAGATTCAGGAATTCTTCGAAGTTTATAAAAGATTAGAGCCGAGAAAATGGGTTAAATTTAAGGCGTGGAAAAACGCTGAAGAAGCAAAGAAAATCATTAAATATGCAGTTAATCTATACAAACAGAAGAAAACTCCAAAACTATGATGCGAGCTGAAAGTTTCTTTTTATCAAAAAGTTCATGGAAATAGAGCATAGGCGACAATTAGGGGCGCGAACACTGAAGAGACAAGAGACATAACTGTGATCATGGTGTTAAGCGATGGGCCAGCTGTATCCTTGAAGGGGTCACCGACTGTGTCGCCTACAACCGCAGCTTTATGGGCTTCTGAGCCTTCTCCGCCGAAGCCTCCAGCCTCTATATACTTTTTGGCGTTGTCCCAT
>JBBIVD010000068.1:0-6472 GCA_037439925.1 Candidatus Bathyarchaeota archaeon | reverse complement strand
GAACAAAAGTATTAGTCGACGGAGAGGAGGACCTCCTCACCTTAGTAGCCGTGTCATGTGCGCCTGAGAACTCATTTGTGGTTTATGGGCAACCCCATGATGGAATAGTAGTTATTAAAGTTACAGAAGAGAATAGGGAAATGATGCGCAGAATAGTAGAAGCCATGAAGCCATCAGCCTCGAAAGGTTAAAGTGAAGAAATTTCTATACGATATGCCCCTTCAGCGCGGATTTTATATCTTGACTGGAAATAATAAGCCTTAGCTAAGTCACGTTTGTGAAGTCTTTGATTTCATAGCTTTGGCAATTCAAACTTTAAACCCTTCTTGACCAATTTTTTAATCATTGGAATAAACATATCTGCGGTTTCGGAAAAATCATGCATTATGATTATCTCATTGGAGTTGGGATAATTTAACCCACGATGCCCTTCTGGAACATCTTCGTCCATTCTTGCAAGAACTTCTTTCAGCCCTTTTATACCATGAGGCGGATTTGCTTCTAAAACAGCCCAGTCATAAGTATCATAAGTGCAGTAAACATCTACGTCTTTGTGATGCCCATCTTTTTTATACCATTTGTAATTTATCTTCTCGAACTTTGGCTGCTCATAACCTAATTTTTTCAGAAATTTTTGAAGCACTTCTTTATTTTCGCCGCCTTTATCCAATTCAGGAAACCTGAAAACTTTTATCGGCCTTCTTACACATGCTTTTCTGTATAATTCCTCGATAATTTCATCAGTCTTTTTGATTTGGTTTTCGGCTTCTTCAAGTGGAATCTTTGAGAAATTTGGGTGATCATAAGAATGATTTCCAATGATAAATCCCTTTTTGATGGCGTAAATTGCTGCTTTTGATCTTTTCTCTAAAAAATCGCCTCTACAGAAGAAAATTGCTGGAATGCCTTTAGAAGCTAGATAGTTAACTTTTCTTTTGAAATCTTTTGATGGAGCATCGTCGATTGTTAAATATGCTGTTTTTGTCATGGCGATAATAGAAATTGAACCATTTATAAAAACTTAAAGCGTCCATCGACTTCACTTTCTGTCATTTTCTCGATTATCTCAGGATTCGTCATGGTTGCGACGATTTTCCTTCTTTCACACATGGGAAACATTAAAGTAAAGGAAATGCGTCAAATCAACAAACACGGAAGGATGCCAATGAAAGTTAAGGTTATATCCCAACAGCATAATCCTCTGCTTAAAAGGACGGAGATAGCCTTCGAAGTTGAACACGCAGAGACAGGCGGAACTTCGCCACGCCTTGAAGTGAGGAAAATGCTTGCGGAAACGTTAAAGGCTGACATCGAGCGAGTATACATTAAAAAAATGGAAACTAAAACTGGAACCATAACTGCCCTCGGCGAGGCGAACGTTTACGAAACCACTGAGCAGGTTAAACTCGTTGAACCCGAGCACATTATTACCCGAAATTCGCCCAAAGAAGAAAAGCCTAAAGCAGAGGAATAATAAATGGCTGAGAAAAAAACTGAAAAGCCAGAAGCAAAAAAGCCTGAAAAACCAGAGAAAACTGAAAAGCCTAAAGTTGCCGAAAAACCAGAGAAACCTGAAGTGGCTGAGAAAAAACCCGAAATTGCCGAGAAGCCTGAAAAACCTGAGAAGCCGAAGGTGAAAGCTAAAAAAAAGAAAAAGAAAATTTTCTTAAACTACAAGATTGAGGGCGGAAAACTCGAAAGGCTACTTCCCTTCTGCGAGCGGTGCGGACAAGGCTACTTCATGGCGGACCACGGCGACCGCTACACGTGTGGACAATGTGGCTTCACTCGATACAAAGCCGCTAAATGACTGCAAAAATAAAATGATACGCAGCAAAGACTAGGGTTTAGTTTGTAATTCTATCATCAACCTTTTTTACGTCGGGGTGAGCACGCAGAGATTAGTTGGTCTTTACTTTAAAGGAACATACATTGAACTGCGGCTGGCTCCGATGCCCGGCGACCCATGTTTAACTGGCTTGTTAGTGATTGCAAATTCGCCTAGCCTGTGGCCTATCATTTCTGGCATTATCTCTACAGAGGTGAACTCTTTTCCATTATGGACCAGCACAGTGATGCCGACCATCTCTGGAAGAATCACCGCGTCACAGGCATGCGTCTTAATTACGAATTTTTCCCCCTTCTCTTGGGCTTTTCTGGCTGCCCTAATTTTTTCAAGCAGTTTTATCTGCTCCTGTGTGAGCCCACGCCGTAAACTTCGCCGCTGCGACGAGGGCAACAAGCGTATGAACTCGTCCATCGACATAGTCTGCAATTGATCGAGCGTATAGCCGCGGTAAGTGTATTCTTTGGGCATTTCCTACTCCTTATCCATTTGAAAACTCGCAGTTTATTAAACCTTTCCAAGATGAGTAAATGCCATTTTGACTGAATGGATTCTGAATACATACTCCAAATTCAGAAAGGAAAAGAAAAGTTCGGTCACAATTGGTGCAAGGGACAGGATGTTAATCATCCCAGACCGGAAAGGACAACCAATAAATGAAAATTAAACCCCGAAGGAATAAAGTCTCTGATTCACTAGATAGACTAATTAACCAAGCGTCTTTATGTATTGGCACTTATTGCCTTATTATGGGTTTCATAGCTATGGTGTTTCCCCACGCTCCTTGGGTCACGGCCTCGCCGCTGTTCACACTGTCCTTGTTAACGGCTATGACCGCGTTAGCCGTTCGATTCTGTTCCGACAAATAATGCCCTAGGATTTTTATAATCTAGACAGTAGATGCACTCTGGTAAAATCTTTGAAAAAGAATGGTAGCGAATTTGTTAACTTAAGACGCCCACTGAGTTAGTGTTCTTCTATTCTTTTTCTTTTGCGTCCGGTGCTCCTCGCCGCTATTAAGCCTACCTTCTTTCCTGGGGGAGCATGGCGGGAAACCGTTGTGACTTTGCGTCCACCCCTTTTGCTGCTTCCATAGGGATGCGACGCCGCCACCATAGCCACTCCTCTTGTTCGAGGATACATGCGACCCTTGGCTTGCATTAAATGAAACTTTGCACCCGCCTTCAGAAAGGGTTTGTCGACGCGGCCCGCCCCCGAAACAACCCCAACGGTTGCTCTACAAAAATCGTTAAGATATCTTGTTTTCCCCGACGGAAGCTTCACCAGGGTTCCTTCAGGCGTGTGGGCTATCACCGTTATGTAGGCTCCAGATGAACGCGCGATTTTGCCTCCGTCGCCAGGCGAGAGCTCCACATTGCATATCATGGTTCCTTCGGGAATCTTACCCAATGGGAGCACGTTGCCTATCTCTACGGGGACTTCGCTTCCTACTTGAATTGATTGGCCCTCATAAACTCCTTCTGGAACAACCGTGTAGTAAGCTTCGCCGGTTTCCAGCCTCACTAAAGCTAGGGGAGAGCCCCTTCCAGCCTCGTGGAAAATGCCCATAATTCGCCCTTGAATAGCGCCTTCAAGCTCCTTCTTTGACATTGGATAATACTGAACTGGAGCCACTCTTCTGTGGGTGGCCGCCCGAAAAGTTGGAGTGCCCCGACCGCGCCTCTGGACGCGAATTCTTTTACCCATAATTCTAAGCCTCCTATAGGACGCCGAGTTTAATCGCCACATCCACTGCTTTATAGTCGGGATGGAGCTTTACGAAGGCCTTTTTCTCGCCTTTGGATGTGACCACCATGTTGACCTTGCTAACTTTTACCTCGTAAAGTTGTTCCACGGCCTGTTTAACATCTGCTTTCGTAGCCATCGTGTCCACAACGAAGACAAGCTTATTCTCGGCTTCTAGGATGCGACTCGCAACTTCAGTCATAACCGGATACCTTATAACATCCTGCGGGTCCACGTTCATCTTCCTCCAAATAGTTCATCCAGCTTTTCGAAGGCTGAAAGCGACCATAAAGTTAGCCTTCCTGGATGCGTGCCAGGCGCCAGAAGTTCAGCGTTTAGGCTGTTAACGTTGACGACTTCTACTCCGGGTATGTTGCAGGCAGCCTTAACTATGCCTTCGTCCTTGGTGATCACTAGTAGGGGGCCGACCGCTTGCTTTATTCTGCGTCCCCTCATTTTGCCCTTTCCAGCACGGACCTTTCGACTTTCCTTAACCCTGTAAATGTCTGGCCACACTCCCAGCTGAATGAGGGCTTCTCTAACCTCCTGGGTTTTCTTTAAGCCCTGAATTTCGTCTATGACTATCAAAGGAAAGTCTGGAACATCGTCTACTACGTGTCCTCGGGAAGCCACCATCTCTTTTGATGCTGTGGCAGCCAAAGCTGAGCGCAGAGCCAACCGCATCTCCTTCCTCGGAATTTTCTTTTCGATTTTCTTTTCCACTACGGGCGAATGCGTAGTTCGCCCTCCTACTGCGCTGGAGGCGAAGGCAGCCCGCTGGCTCTCCCTTATCCTCGGGACTCGTGACATTCCTAGGCCTACCCCGCGGGATTTAGCCGTGGTTCTTTTGCCAGCTAAAACGTCTCGGCCTTGAGGTTGGAGGCGGTGAGACTGGAGGGCGACGACTGCTCGCCTTATGACGTCGGGTCTAACAGGGATTTTGAAGACGGCTGGAAGTTTAACTTTGGTCACCGCCTTTCCTTTTAGGTCGAAAACTCTGGCTGAAACCTTGCCCATTTTTATCCTCTCTTTTATCCCTGCGGCGACTCAAGGGATATGCTAGTGATTTTCGGCGGGGCTTCTGGAACCTTTTTGGGAGGACGTGCTGGATAACGTAGCCTTATGAGGCGTTTTGTTGGGCCTGCTAGGCTTCCGTCAAGTATAATGTAGGTTCCTCGAACTGGGCTGTATCGCAGAAATCCGCCTTTAGGCGACACTTCGCTTCCATCGTTGCCGATTTTCAATATGCGCTTGTTATACTCCGTCCTCTGGAAGTAGCCCATTTGTCCTGCTCTAGGCACAGTATACAGAACTCTGCTGGGTTTCCATGGACCTAGGACGGCGATGCCCCTTTTTGTTTTCCGAGACTTCCGACGCAGAATTTTGACGCCCCAGCGTTTTACCGGACCCTGAAAGCCTTTTCCCTTGGTTATTGAAATTACGTCTACGAATTGTCCTTCCTTAAATACGTCGGCAACTGAAACCGTCTTTCCTAGTAGGCTCTTAGCGTATTCAAACTGCTCCTTAATGGAGCCGCCGTCAACCTTGATCTCCATTACGTCTGGCTTTTTCTTTGGGACACCAGTTTGTCTAGGCTGAGTGGCGGCTAGGAGGCGGAACTCCACAATTTTTTCCAAGTTTTCCTCCATCTTTTTAAGGGCCTCTTCAGGACTGATGTTTTCGGGCAGTTTGACAGCGCGATTCAAATCCTTAGGGGGATTTTTCATCCAAGCTTCGGTGAATGCTTGTAAGCCGTATGGGTTTCTCGTATACGCTCGGATGGCGCAAACCACCATCGGCGGCGTCTCCACCACTGTGGCTGCGTGGAGGGTTTCTTGACCGAAGTCTGGCGAGCCAGGTCTATCCTCCACTAGGAAAATGTGAGTCGTGCCCACTTTATAGCCAGTGAAACCTAAAATTGCAGGTCCATCTTCAACTTTGGGCCAGAAACGCACCTTTCCAATAGATCGGGAAGCACGTCCCCTAGGCAAAAAGGCAAGACTGCCACGTTTAGGTGCGTCCTTCTTCCGATGGCCCAATGGTTTACAGCTCCTCTCATGTTTCGTCTCTTTCAATAAGATTGTTACGTTATAAAGATTTCTTCCTAACTTATGTTATTGAGATCATTGTCTTCATGGGATTTCCAATTTTTTTGATTTGCGTTTCAAAGCCTTTGAGAATCTCATTGAGTGGAAACGTGTGGGTGATTAAGGATTTAACGTCGATCTTTCCTTCTGACACGCATTTTACGGCCGTGGGAAAAACGTTTGCGTATCTCCAAACACCGCGAACGTCCAGCTCCTTAGTCAAGGCAATGCCTAAAGGAACCTGAAATTCCACAGTTGGATAAATTCCCACGAGAACGATTCGCCCGCCGGGTTTCACAATTTCGAAGGCCTGTTGAAGGGCTGAAACTGATCCAGACGCTTCTACGGCAACGTCAACGCCTTCATTATCTGTCAATTCCATTACTCTCTCAATGGCATCCTCTTTCTCCGAATTAATTACGTCCCGAGCCCCGAGCCTTTTAGCGTAATCTAAACGGTAGTCAACTATGTCCGTCACGTAAACATCGAGCACTCCATGAACTCTTATGGCTTGGAGACACATAAGTCCAATCGGTCCCGAACCGAGAACGGCTACGGTGTCATAAACTGAGACGAGGCCCCTCTTGGCAGCCATCATACCAACAGCTAAAGGTTCCATCATCGCCCCCTCTTCGTAAGCCATTCCCTTAGGCATTGGATACAGATTCTCCTCGGATGCTGAGGCGTACTCCGCGAAGGCTCCATTATAAGGCGGAGTTCCATAGCACCTAATATCTCTACAAAGGTTGTATCGCCCCTCTTTGCAAAAACGGCATTTCCTACATGGAAAAGT
>JBBIVD010000067.1:0-6495 GCA_037439925.1 Candidatus Bathyarchaeota archaeon | reverse complement strand
AGTCTTAATTTAATGTTCACTCTTAAGCACGGCGAAGGTTGCAAGCAATTAGGATTTCATTGAAGTTTTTCCTCGTGCGCTCCTGTTTGTAGTTTCTCAAAGTCTTCACCAGCTCTTCTTGATTGACTTTTCCAAACTTTCTTTTCATTGCCTTGGCGATTTGACTGCTTATGAAAAGGAATTGGCACATGGAAGTCACGTTAGAAACCCTTCGGGCAACACTAGCGGTTTCAAAGTCTAATATTCGAGGATTATCGTTTGCGTCCACAATTACATGCTTCGGAGCTCTGCTCAGTTCTCCATGATCTAAGCCTGCTTCGTCTAGCCTCCAGCACTGCTCTAAAACAGCCAATAAGACCTGCCGAATTCTAGCCTTTGTTCCTCTGCCCTTCAATTCCTCAATCCATTGGGGAAGAAGCTTACCTTCAATGAATTCCATGACGAGAAAGTTTTCAGTGGCGTTAATCAGCCTCGGTCCCACATCAACAGCGTTAGCCCTCTTCAGCATTTCTGCTTCACTCTGCATTCCAGCCCTATCTGCGTCTACTCTACGAATCTTTAGGGCAACTTTTCCCTTATCCGTTTGAGCAGCGACAACTATGCCAACGCAGCCCTTGCCCAAAACTGGCAAATTGAAAGCCCCTTTCTCTCCAGCGAAATCCACAGCCTTGACGCCGAGTCTTTCAAGCTCATTTAGGCGCCGTTTCATCTCCTTAAAATCGTATCTCGGATAGCATATGACGCAGCCGTAGGTCTCATCCAAGAGCCGTTCTAAGGGAATGATTTCAGTCAAGCCATTTTGGCCTACCTTTTAGGTATTCAGTTAAGAACTTTGCGAACTCTGCGTTGGAGGAATATAAGCCTAAGATTTCTTCGTTAATCAAAACCTCAAGGGACTGCGCGATGGCTTTCGAGAGCATGCCGGCTATTCCTATGCTTTTCCCGCCGTCCTTAAGCTTATCGACTAAAAGCCCCTTTATGTCCGTGTATCTTCTCTGGATTTCTACTGTCCAGCGGCCATTCTCCACGCGGGGACCAGATATGGTCCATTTTGCTTCAACGTGCTTTTTAAGGAACCTTTCGCATTCCTCTTTTTTCTCTATTGGAGGACCAAAATGCTTCTTTATAGATGGTAGAAAGCGTCTTTCAACCTCGAAGATGAACACGTTAACGTTTTCTTCATTGCTCCAAACTTCGTCTCGGATAACGTTGAAATCGAAGCTTCTAAGCGTTTTTCTAAGCGATTTCTGAGACCTGTAGAGTTGACCCCACAAGACGTCTGGCACAGTTTTCACCTTTCCAAACTTTACGAAGACGAGGGCTGATCCACGAATTTTTATGGCTTGGACAAGTTTCTCAGTATTGAAGGCTTCAACTTCAGGGGGGAAAAAGAACTTCAGATTGGGGTTTTTCAAGAAGGCTCTAGCGGCGGAGACGAATTCGCTTAGCCTCTCTTCTCTTACTGCTGCAGCCACGTTTCTTCCCTTATCAACAGGGTCCACAACAATTAGGGGTTCTTCGAAAATTTTCCTCAGCTCGCCTTCCCTTCCTTTATAATAGCCTTCGTAATCGATGACTTCGCTCCACTTCCAGTCTGCGGCGGATTTGAGGACTTCAATAAATGATCCGTAGTGTAGTGTTAGGAGTTCACAGAGGTATCCGCTGAAGCCTCCGACCTTTATTTCAGCTCCGTAAACGCCCGTTCCCTTCATAAACTTTTTCAAGAGCCTTATTTCTCCGCTTAGGCGCTCGTTTAGGAGAGGCTTCACGTAGTCCGTATGAAATGGTGTTCTATCAGTTGCGCTTAGCCACTCTCCACGCTTAACCTTGTAGCAGGGCACGATGTTCACTCGCACATTGTTGATTACACATTCGAGGTAGGGGTGCTCCGCAAACCTTTCAGTCTGCTTAAACCCTTGAGTGGCATTTTTCGCGATGTCTAGGCAGATTGTTCCAAATTCCTTTCGAGGCATGGTTTTAGGCACGCGCATAAAAATGTCGATGTCCGGCTCTCCGCTAAGCCACGTGTCCTTGGCTATTGAGCCCTCTACTCTAACTTCAGCTTTTACTTTCGCCTTCTCCGCCGAAGCTTCAACCTTTTTCTTTAGGTCTTCGGCTAATGTGAGGGTGCGCTTTCTTTCCTCGAGGCTGGGCGTAACTTTTTTCAAAACTTCTGCGCAAACCTTTTCGATGGCTGAAGTCACGGGCAATTCTTCCTCATTTTAGTATTTCTTTTCCATTTACTTTTCGAAACTTCGGTGTAGGGGGAAAGACTAATTAGATTTTCTCGGCTTTAACTTCGTGGATTGTACTATAAATTGGTCCCTTAGGCGTCAAAACACTCTTTTTCAGTCTTAAGCAATCTGCCTTAAGAACGCCGAATTCGTAGTCTTCTAAATCCTTGATGCATTGAATAAGTTCATTTTTGTTTCGTCCAGTTCTCACTCGGGCTATGGTTAAATGCGGACTAAAACCCTTAGGATCAGGTTTAAAGCCCAGCCTTCTGAGGCGGGGCTCCAACTGATTGAAAACATTTTTCAGCTCCTCTGCGCCTTTCTGGATTCCAGCCCAAACAACGCGGACGTAATTTAAATTTGGGAAGGCTCCTAAGCCTCGAATTTCAATGTCGAATGGAGCGAATGAAACTTTTTGCATTTCTTCATATATCGAGTCGACCATGCCGATGGACACGTCGCCTAAAAACCTTAATGTTATGTGAATGTTTTGCGGCTTAACAAAGTTTAAGTCAGCGCCCGTATTTGCGAGCTTGTTCTGAACCTCTGAAAGCCTTCTAAGTATAGTCTCGTCATCCAAGTCAAACGCAATGAAGCTTCGCATCTTTTCTGACATGATTAAACCCTTTTAAAAGTTCCCTTGAGCGTATTTTAATTTAACCCACATTTGAAACTCCGCAACAGTTAACTGAAGGCTCATGGACATGCAAATATTAACGTTAGGAGAATAAGCCGATGAAGGATAAGGTTGTTATTGGCGTGGCTGGCATGCCAGGCGCTGGAAAGGCTACGGTTAGGGAAATGGTTGAAGCGATGGGCTATCCCGTGGTGGTTATGGGCGACGTGATAAGGGAAGAAGCCAAGCGAAGGAAAATGGAGCCTACACCTGAAAACATCGGTTACATCATGCTTAAACTAAGGGAGGACAAGGGACCCACGGTGGTGGCAGAGCGGTGCATCCCTAAAATCAAGGATGCGAAGCATGACATAGTCGTGGTGGACGGAATTCGAAGCCTACACGAAGTAGAGGAATTCAAAAGGCACTTTCCGAAATTCATCCTCATCGCTATTCACGCGTCTCCTGAAACGAGGTTTAGAAGGCTTTTTGAAAGGGGAAGAAGCGATGATCCACGAAATCGAGAAGTCTTCGCTGAAAGGGACATGAGGGAACTCAGCGTAGGTTTGGGCAATGCCATAGCGACCGCGGACTACTTAATTGTAAATGAGGGAACGAAAGCGCAATTGGAGAGAAAGATACGCAAGGTTTTGGAGACCGTGATAGGAAAATGAACGAAATAGACATTCACGTAGAAGCCACTATTCATCCCACTGAGGACCCTGAAAAGGTGAAGAAAGCAGTTGAAAACATCATATGGAATGCAGAGTTCGAGGTCAAACCCTTAAAGCATGGAAGCCTACTGGTGGCTAGGGCGAAGAGCCTAGACAGCATAACAAAAATTTACAATCTGCTTCAAAGGGAGAGAATTCGCGACGCCGCCCGAGCCGTACTGTTCAGTGGACTTGGCGAACAATCCGTGACCTTCTATTTGAATAAACAAGTTGCATACGTAGGACACCTATCCTTCTCAGAGCCTGAGGCGGAGTCTCCGCTTGGGCCAATTAAGGTCCAAGTCAAATGTGAGAACCCAAGACAACTTATCGATTGGCTAACATCCAAAAAATAACCAATAGTTTAAGCTAGAATTCAAGCAGCGTGAGTTTTTGGGGCAGGAGCTTCGCTTCGTTCACGATTGAGGACGGGCTTTCTCCTCCGTAAACTTCTAGCATGAATGGTCCTGAGTATCGAATAGCCGACAGTTTTTTCAGGAAAAGTTTCCAGTCTATGGTTTTCATGTTTAAGGGCAATGAGTGGGCGTCGCTGTTTCCGTCGTTTTCGTTGGCATGAATTGAATAAAGAAATTTGTCGGCGATTTTAACCTCATCATAAACATTTAATTTGCTTAAAAGGGTGTGGCCAGTGTCGAGGCATACGCCTAAATTGTCTGGATCAACTTCGTGGATGATTTCTATCAAATCTTGCACGCTTGAGCCGTAGCGCCTCAAGCCATATTGCATCATGTTTTCCAAAAGCAAGCGAATGCCATAGTTTTTGGCTATGGAGGAAACCGCCTTTAGGGTGCTCACGATTCTACCTTTTATTTCGCTGAGGTCTCCCTTGATTTCCATGCTTGTCCGTGCGCCGGGATGCAAAACTAGATAGGGACAGCCGAGAGCTCGACAGTACTCTAAAGCTTTCAGTGTCCAGTGCACCGAATTTTTCCTTTCATACTCGCTTGTACCACCTAAATCAATGTTGGTGAAAGGGGAATGGAATGAGTGGAACTCAATTTGTAGGGAGTTTCCTAACTCTGTAACTTTGCCTAATCTATTTTCTGGGAAGGCCCTGGGGTCAAGTTGCACCATGTCTCCCCAAAGCTCAACTATTTTGAAATCGTCATTCGCCAATTTTGTTAAAGCGTCTTCTATGGGCAGCCTTTGGTATACCCATGTGGAAATGCCGAGTTTCATGGTGGAACCAACCGCTTACGCTCTTCTTCACTTAGCTTCCATCCCAATTGTGCGCGGTAACTATAATGAGGCTTGAACCGCCTAGTTGCCTCTTGAATGGGGACTCCTAACACCTCTATACTATTAGGGTCAGCTACGCCAACGCCCCAACTATTAAGGTGGTACAAGTAGCCCACTCCCAAAGGGTCGAAGCCCATCACCCTAGCCGCAGTAGCATCCACTGCTAAGGCATCTAAGCCAGCTATGGCGATTCTCAAATCTACGGGTTCTCCGTTTACTGGTCCATTTCCATCCATTCCTTGGAAGCCGTCGATTACGCTTAGGTGGGGCAACACTAACTTAGCGAGCTTAGCGATGTTTAGGTTCATTGCCTTATACCCCTGGTGAATCCTCGACTTATTCCGCCAACCGACTAGGCTGCCGACCACCATGTTCTTAATAGATAGCGTAACGATGACGAAGTCGTGGGTTTTAGGCGGAGTAACCGAAATCCTATAGTCGCTTTCAATCACGGTTTTCGCCACCCTAACCCCCATCGTGTTCATGTTTTCGTCCCAGACTTCAACCTCAACAGTGTCGTCCTCATTTAAGTCAACGAACTCTACCCCATACTCGCTCTCAAGCTTCAAATACTTAAAATTCCTAAGACCTAAATTAAGGCTTGAAGCACTAGGGCCTTCCGCCACCGTAAGCCTTCCAGAATAATGTTTAACTATGAAGTCTAAAATGGCTTTTACAGCGTCCACATGCGTCGCCGCCAACTGTTTCGATGTAGAAACAAAGTTCGGCTTAACCATAACCCTCCTTTTTCCCTTCAGACTCTGAGCAATCTTTGGGGCGATGAGGTTAAGAGCCATCTTTACGCCATCGTAATGACCGGTGCTCCTAGCAATCGAAACAATTGAACGGCTCACTGCGGACTCCCTTCTGCGAGGTTACCTCATAAATTGCATTGACTATATTTATGCCTTCAGCCATTTGAAAAGTAAATTCTCAAAACGACCAAGAGACGGCATGAAAGTTAATAAAGCTCCTCATTTTAAGTATTAAATGTTGATGATGTTGAAGATCGGAGTTATAGTTCACAAAGACGGGGACTGGTATGTTGCAATTGATCCAGTAACAGGCGTCGCTAGTCAAGGTAAGAGCATTGACGAGGCATTGAGAAATTTTCAGGAAGCCTTTGAGCTTTGGTTTGAGAACGCAGAACCATGGGAGAAAGAAAGAGCCATCAAGGGTGAGCCAGTCGCAACTATGGTTGTTGAATTAAAGGTTCAAATTTCTTAAATCAGCTTGAGAAACTCCTCGACAGTAAGTCCTGCCTGAAACAGGATGCCGCGAAGGTGCCAACAGCAATCTCTTTGTGTTTAGGAACAACAACCGTTCTTTTTCTCTCTTTAAAGAAACCTTTAAGCACAAGATGACTACCCTTCTGTCTAACGACTCTAAAGCCAAGCTTACCAAGGGCCTTAACCACCTTCCTATAAGAACACGGCTTGAACTTCAATTAAATCACTGGATAAAAGAACTGGACGTTTAGGTAAAATAACTTATTCATAAATTTATCTGAAGGATTAGAAGAAATGCTTCCGGCTCAGCTGGAAAGCAACCATCAAAAACCTATGTTCAACAAGCGGGTAATGGAATGTTAATCTTCATGAAGTCTTCGGCTACGTGCACGAAGGGAAAAATCTTCTTCGCCTGCTCAAACAGTATGCCAGAATCCTCGTAG
>JBBIVD010000066.1:5634-6610 GCA_037439925.1 Candidatus Bathyarchaeota archaeon | reverse complement strand
TGCCAGAAGTCAGAGTGGTAAATGTCGCAAAAAAGTTCGGAAAGATTATGGCGGTCGACCACGCAAACCTAACTGTCCGCAATGGAGAATACTTCTCACTGCTTGGGCCGAGCGGATGTGGCAAAACCACTCTGCTGAGATTAATCGCGGGTTTAATCGAGCCCGATGAAGGCGAAATCTACATTGGAAATAGACTCGTAACAAATGTTCCGCCTGAGGACAGGGGCATCGGATTCGTTTTTCAAACTTTCGCACTTTTTCCTCACATGAACGCTTGGAAAAACGTGACGTATGGGCCACGAGTGAAAGCTTGGGATGAAGAAAAAGCTACGAGGATTGGGCGTGAAATGCTGGAGATGGTTAGGCTTTACGAACGCTTCGATGCGTTCCCACACGAGTTAAGCGGAGGAATGATGCAGAGAATCGCTTTGGCAAGGGCATTGGCTGCTGGCGCCGAACTCCTACTATTAGACGAGCCTCTGGGGCAGCTTGACGCCAAAGTTAGAAACGAATTACGGTATGAACTGAGAAAAATGGTGAAAGACCTTGGGCTGACAGCAATACATGTGACGCATGACCAAGCCGAAGCCATGGCGATTTCAGACAGAATTGCAGTGATGAGGAAAGGAAGGATTCTTCAAGTTGGAACGCCCGAAGAGTTGTATATGAATCCTCAGCACATTTTTGTAGCTCACTTCGTCGGGGAATCCAACTTTCTTGAGGGTCATATTGTAGAATCGGATGAGAAAGGGGCTGTCATCGAACTGCGTGGTGGACTTACTGTCCGAGCCTCCGATAAAACTAGAAGGCTTGGCGACAGAGTTGTTTTGGCAGTCAGACCTGAAATTTTTTCGATGGAAAAGGGGCGAAAAGGAGGGGTTAATTCATTGTTTGGAAGCGTTGAGAGGGTGTTGTTCGAAGGCGCAAACATACGTTACGAGGTTAGACTCGAAAACGAAGACCTACTGGTAATTGT
>JBBIVD010000066.1:0-5624 GCA_037439925.1 Candidatus Bathyarchaeota archaeon | reverse complement strand
GCCCTAGTGGGCAAATGGCTGAACCAAGGCGAAAAAGTTACGGTTAGTTTTCCGCCAGAAAAGAGTTTTGTATTTGCTTATCCAAGTAAAGGGTTAACGGAGGAATTGGCGCTTGAGTGAACTGTTTAAGTGGTTTGAAAAGAGGCGAGAAATGAAAGCCCTAAGGATGATGGAGCGACATCTAGCCTTAACCATGAACTCCGTTGAGGACTTAGAAAAAGCCGTGAAAGCCATGATGGATGATAGTGAAAGCGAGATAAGAGTGCATATAGCCCATGTGACAAAGGCTGAAAATGAAGCTGATCAAATAAGAAGAGAAGTGATGAATGAACTTGCTCGTGGGGAGTTGCCTCCCGCCGAAAGGGAGGACCTTATGCACCTCGTGAAAAGAGTTGACATGGTAGCCGACTGGAGCCGAGAATCCACACGCATATTAAACGTTACTCCAATAGGGGAAGTGCCTGAAAACCTGAAAAGGGCATGCGTAAAAATGGTTGGAGGCGTTAGAGAATGCGCCCTAGCCCTAAGAAAATGCGTAAGCAAACTAGCCGAAAAACCACAAGAAGCTCTTGCGGCAGCGGACCAAGTTGAAAGGCTTGAGGAAAAAGTAGATGACATCTTCGAGGAAGCCAGACAAATATTTGCCAAAGAAACAAAAATGAGGACAGGAGTTGCAATCTTAATCAATGAGCTCCTAGAAGCCATGGAAATGGTTGCCGACTGGTGCGAAGACGCCTGCGACCAAGTCAGAATAATAGCTATTAGGCAAAAACAATAAAACCCATGAAGGAATGTGCCCATGCCAGAAATCATAATTGACATATCTGAACTTCAAGGAAAAGATGACAAAGCCGTGAAAGATTTAACCAAACTTTTAGAGGACAAAACAGGCGGAAAAATAGAAGCAACGGGCGGCCAAATTATTTTAGGCTATAAGGAGGGAGAAAAACCTCCTGCAAGAACATACATACGAGTGCTTCTCCGGAAATTTCTGCATAAGGCAGAACTAAAAGAAGAGTTCCGCGTCATATCGGGAAAAGAAAATACCTTCCTAATAAAGGAAAGACGAACCAAAGAAAAGGAAGAATAGTTTTTACTCGCCTTCCGCCCTCTGTCTCTTTTCAAAAATTTTTTGAGCTTCTAAAAGGTAATGTTGTGCCATCCATGTCTTTTTATAAGCCTCTTTAAGCTCGTCGGCTTCCATGTTTTTTACTGCTTCTTCTAGGAGTTCTTGAGCAAGCGCGAGGGCTGGTCCGATTTCCATTTGCTTCACGTGGAAGCTCGTCTTCCAAGAGGAGTCTTCGGATTCATCCTGATGCCTAATGGAGAATAGGAAGAGCGCATATTCTGTGTCGGCTGCTGCGTGCCAAACATGGTTTTGCATTGTCTTTTCGTCTCTTTCCGCGAGGGCTTTCATGGAGTTTTCGAGGTTTTCTATCGCCGATTTAATGGCCGACATCATTTTTTCATGTTTCATTGTAGACCCAGATTTCGAGAGTTGTAGCCACTAGGCTTTTGGTTTAAGTAGAAAGTGTATGGGGAAGAATAAACTTTTTGCGTAATTTTGGTCGATGAATCAGAGGAAGGACTCTAAAACGTTTAAGGGATAAAGTTCTGGCCTTTAGGATTTGCCAACTTGTGTATATCCTCACTGAACACGTTAGCCAAAATGCTAAACACGATTTTCTAATTTAGCCATTAAAGAGGTTTTTCCTCTTAATTTAACGTATCCGTTGCGGGAATATTCCTAATAAAACATTTTCATGAAAACATGTATGAGAAATAGTAACCGCGATCCTGTTCGGCACAAAAGGGAGAAGCATGGAGAAAAACATTGGCAAATCCAGCAAAAATAGGAAAGAGCCGAAAGTTTTTCAGGATAAAGCCGATGTCTTAGCCTCGAAAATTACAGATTTAATAACCCTAAAAGCTCTAACTGCAGTGCAATTAATGCTTAAAGAGGAGCCGCCTGCCGAAAACTCTTTTATCATCGAAAAAATTCCGCCCCTCATCATCATTGAGAAAACGCCCATCGAAGGAAAAAGCTCAGCCGACGAAAAACGCCCCTCTATTAAGAGAAGTTCGGCTTTTAAAAGGTCTCCAACTGGAATACCTGGCTTAGACGACTTAACTGAGGGCGGATTCGTTAAAGGAGACTTAATCGCCATCGCTGGCAGAGCTGGAACGGGAAAAAGCACCTTTGCCATGCAGTTTCTGGTTCAAGGAGCCTTAGAACAAGGGGAAGCTGGAATTTACGTCACATTTGGCGAAGATGCTTCTACTTTGCGTCGAAACTTTGCCAACTTCGGATGGGACATTAAAGCCCTCGAGAAAACAGGGAAGATTAAGATCGTGGACAACATCGAAACAATGTCCATGAACCAACTGATTAAGAACTTGCAGAGGACCGTGGATTCAATTAAGGCGAAAAGGCTGGTTATAGATTCCCTTACGTCAATGACGCTCAGTTCAAAGACCCCGATTGACCCGAAGGTTTTTACTAAAAGTCTTTATCAAGCCATCAAAAAGAGCGGTTGCATAACACTTTTGATAACTGGCATAGAAGGGGAAAAGCTGAGCTTCGGAATCGAGGAAATCGTGGACGGAATCATAGTTTTGGAAGCCATCCTTGACGGCCCAAACATTAAGAGACAGGCCATTATTCGCAAAATGAGGGGCACTCAACACAGCATGACATACCAAGACATAACCATTTCAAGCAACGGAATATGCTTCAGACCCCTGCCGACGGGGCGAATACCAAAAATACACTAGATTCTCAAAAGTTTTAAGTTAAAACCAGCCTTAAGCTTTTAGTCTGGGTGAAAGACATAAGTGAACGAAAAAAGATTAGGCATTCTTCTTTTCGTTGCAAGCGTGCTCGCCATGATAGGATATTTCTGGTGGCTTTTCCTATCACCAGAAGAATGGACCATACTCAATAGGCCTCTGAAGGATTGGGCGTTAATCGTTCCAATCCTAATCATAGTTTACGCATTCCTCTTCATCATAGCGTGGATAGGACGAACAATGGCTTCAACGCCACGTCCGCTTTCCGCCATGGAAAAAGCCGCAGAAGAGAAAAAGGAAACTGAGAAAGAAGAAGAGTAAGCGGATTTTTACCTTTCAATGGCAACTTTGCTGGCGCCAGCTTCTTTCTCCACGCGTATTACGTGTTCCGCTTTTTCAGCAAAGGCTTCGCTGTGAGTCACTGCAATTATCTGTTCAATGGCTTTTAGTCGAGAAATTGCCTCGGCTAATCTGTCAACTGAACCGTCTTCCCTTCCTAAGCTTTCTGTGGGTTCGTCTAAAAGAAGCATGTAGAGGCTATGTCCAGTCCTAGACTGCATGATTAATTGTCCGAGGCCTAGGCGGTAGGCGAAGGCCAGGAGCGTACGCTCCCCTCCCGAAAGGTTTGAAGCTTCCCTTTCGTAGCCTTCCTCGCTCTTTATGATCGGAGTATAGGTTTCGTCGATTTTAACGATTAACGGGGCTCCCTCCGCTCCGACGAGTCCGTCTAAGACTTGTTGAACTACCCGTTCCAAGTAAACAATGAATTCGCTCCGCAGCTGAGGCTGAATGCTTCTGTAGGCGCCTCGTATGCCGTCAACGATTTCCAGAAGCCTACCGATTTTTTCCATTCGCTCAATTTTCTGTTGTGCACGGTCTAAACGTTGCTTAAGCTCATCCATTCTTAAGGCAATGTCCTCTTTACGGTTTTCCGTTGCGTCAAGCTTATGCTTAATGCTAGAGTGCCGCTCAAAGGCTGCGTCACGTAGCCTCCGTGCAGACTCAAGCTCAGTGATGTCAAACTTTGAGATTTCCATACGTACGGCGTTGAGCTTTTCTCTAAGCTCCTTTTCCTGTCTCTGCTTTTCTTCAAATTCTTTTGAAAGCTTGTTTAGGGAGCCACGTTCCTCATTAATTCGACCTTTTAGCTCCTTAATTCGGGGTTCTAGTAGTTGCAAATTTGAAGCAACGCGGTTAACGACGCCGCGGAGCCTCTCCAACTCCTCGAAGTTCTTCTGAAGTTCAGCCAGCCTACTTTCACGCTCAGCATTCTCTTGTCGAAGTTGCTCAAGAAGGCTGTTCTTGTAGTCTCCAGTTAGGGGTTGAAGGCATAGTGGGCATTTGCTTTCGGCTGTTAAGCTTGAAATTCGCTGATTAGAAACCGATATCTCCTTTATGGCAGCCTCCTGCTCACCTCGAATGCTTGTCATCTGGTCTTCGAGCGCCGATAGATGTTCCCTAAGGTCTTCAACGGTTTGATCGGGCTTAAATCCGGCTTCCTGAAGCATGCCTCGGTAGGAGCCTTCTTGGGTCTCCATCGATTTTAGTCGTTCTTCTAAGTCGTCGATAAGCATGCCTTGGCGTTGAATTTCCTCGGCGAGCTTGGCGCACGTGTCTTCAATGTTGACGATGTTCGCCTGCAGGCTGGCTTCCTTTCTCCTTAGCTCTTCGTTTCTTTTTCTCATTTCTTCGAGGCTTTGGAGACGACCGTTAGCCTCATTTAGGTCGGCTTCGGCTTTAGCGAATTTCTCTTTCAACTCATCGAGTTCAACCTGAACCTTAGAAAACTCCTCGACTTTTCGGTTGTATTCGACTTGGAGCCCGTCTATTCCAGTTACGTCTGGGTCGCGCTCATATGCGGTTTTTTCGCCTTTGTATTCCTTTTGAAATCCGGCTAGGGCGCTCCATGCGGTTTCGTAGTCTGAAAGCCCGAAGAGCTGATCCAAATTTTTCTGTCGGTCTCGTGGCGATACGTCAAGCAGTTCCTTTAGGTGTTCTTGTCGCACCCACACAATTTCGCGGAACAGTTCCTTGTCAAGACCCGTGATGGCCTTGAGTTGTTCGGCAATTGCCTCGCTCTTTATGCTTGCAATCAGCTTGTCGCCTTCGAAAAATTTGAGTTGTTCCACGTCTTGGCTTATGCCTTTTCCCCGCCTTCTGAGAGCCCTCCAAAGAGTGTAGGTTTTCCCATCGTGGACGAATTCTATGCCTACTTTGCCCATGTCCGCTCCTTCTCTGAGGAGATACTCGTAGCTTCTTCCTATGGGGTCTCCGAAGAGGGCGAAGTCAATTGCGTAGAGAACACTTGACTTTCCGCAGCCGAGGCCGCCTACGAGGCAGTTGAATCCTTCGGCGAAGGTGACAGTTGTTTTAGCATGAGACCTTATGCCCTCTAGATGCACAGCTTTAATTCTCATGAGAGGAACTCCTCCATCGCCTCTTTAACCCTGTTTTCTTCACCCTTCACTAATGGGTCGATAAGCTTGACGGCTAACCTCGCAATTTTTTCGGCTTCCTGCTCAGAGTATCTTTCACGGAAAATCTGGAAAAAATACTCGTAGGCTTTCGTTTTAAGGTCTTTGAATCCGCTCTCAAAAATCGCGCGGACCACTTCCTCTGGAACTTCTGTTTCCCTTAACCTAAGGATGGGACGAACAATAAGGGCTTTGTCAGCGGCGTCCCTTATCTTGGCGAAGTCAACTTCAGCGCGCCCAACTTCAGCGGGCAGCGTTCCCTTCAAGACGGGGATGATAACCGCTCCAGCTTCATCAGCATTCTTTACGAGCTGTACAGCCTTCTCAGTTATTTTCGCAGGAGTCAAGCCTGTGTAGTCG
>JBBIVD010000065.1:3702-6623 GCA_037439925.1 Candidatus Bathyarchaeota archaeon | reverse complement strand
CCGGAGCGTGCCAAGGACCTAAGGACATACCCTACAGCGTGGCTCAAGGAAGCGCGGCGGCGGCGCGGGCTGCAACCATCCTTTCTAAGCCCATGTGGGAAATCGAGCCCATCGTGGCTGTAGTGGACCCGGATAAATGTAGGAATACTAACGTGAAATGCGGCGTATGCGTGGAAAAGTGTCCATACGGCGCTCCGAGGGCTCCAGAAGGGAAGCCTGCCCAAATAGTGACGGCTATGTGCCACGGCTGCGGAACCTGCGTCGCCGAATGTCCCTCAGACGCCATCAGCCAAATGCATTTCACAGACGCCCAAATATTCGCCCAGATCAGAGCCGCCTTGGAAGATAATCCTGAAGATAAAATCTTGGGCTTTCTCTGCAACTGGTGTAGTTATGCGGGAGCCGATTTAGCGGGCACAAGCCGTTTCGAGTATCCGCCGACCGTTCGAGCAATTCGGGTTATGTGTTCGGGGCGTGTGGACAGAGACTTCGTCCTAGAAGCCTTCAGAAAGGGCGCAGGCATGGTTTTGGTAGCTGCCTGCCATCTGCCTTACGACTGCCATTACATTTCAGGAAACTGGAAAATGAAAGCAAGAATGGAAGCCTTGACGGGAGTTCTCCAAAAGCTGGGGCTAAGCCCAGAAAGGTTCAGAATTGAGTATATATCTGCGGCAGAAGGTGCGAAGTTCGCCGAGCTTATTAAGGAAATGTCTGAGCAAATGAAAACATTGGGAAAGGAAAGAATCAAGGCGGAAAACGAGAAGCTGCGGCCAATCCTTGAAAGGATGTTATCACGGAAAGGGGCAATATGATGCTGGTTCTAATCTTACCTTCTATTTCTTCCCATAATCTTTGATGTGTTTAACTTCGTCTAACTTAACCTTGGTCAATAGCCTATCATCGGCGGTGTATAGTGGGGCTTCCTCTGTTATGGTGAGTGTCAGATAAGTTGCGTCATATATGGTTATTGCATAATTGAATGCGAGCTCAGTGGCGATTTCACACTGCCTTTTATCTAGAAATCTTAGGTCCATTTGCATGTCCAAAAGGTCTTTTCAAAGCGAACTTGACATCTTCAACGCCGAAATCAGGGTTGTATCGAAGGGCGTTTCCTACTTCATAAACTATATGGAGTAATTAAACGCACTTTTCCAGCAACATAATCGTCTCTAAGCGTCAGGGCGTTATCCGTATGCTCCTCTACGTTAAACCATTTTATTGCCACAGAAGCGTCAACAACTATCTTCTCAGTTCTCTCCACTTTCTGATCTCCTCAGCCCCTGACCAACGCCCAGTGGTTTTCGCCCTCAAGTGGTCCTGATCGCTGACTGCTTTTAAGAGCAAGTCCATGTTTATGCTTTGCTTGGCACCGAGATCTTCCTCTACCATAAGTCTCTCGGTTAAGGCCTTTCTCACAACCTCGGACCAATTCACATGCTTATACTTCTTCATCTTAGCCTTTAACTCGTTATCAACCCGAACAGTGATGACAACCATAGGGTGCACCAACATGTAAATACTTTTATTATAATTAAGTATATTAAATGTAATATTCGCTTCCCTCGGTGAAGTTTTCTTTACGAACATTTTTTGACTTGAAGGCGGATTTGGAGTTAATTAATAGAGCCTATTTAGTTATGACCGCTATAAAATGATGAAGAAAGTTTCCTAAAGGATCATAATACTTTTTCTTCTATAGTTAATCCGGGGGTGTTTTAGCCTCTTCTTTTCTCTCCGTATAGTCTGTACGGCAAGGTGTATATGTTGACTGCTCCTGTTGATTCCCGTTGGTCGAATCCGCCCTTTTTCACTGATCTAAGTTCTGGGGCGAATAGTGAGTCGGGCGATTCACGGTTAACTATTCTTATGTTGCCTTTGTAGAGTGTTATGTCGATTTTTCCGTTTACGTATTTTTGCGTCGAGTCTATGAAGGCGTCTAGGTCTTTTCTTAGCGGGTGGAACCACATGGCGTGGTAGACCATGTCTGCCCACATGCGGTCTATCTCGTGTTTTAGTCGCAACTGCTCCTTGGTCAGTGTTAGATGCTCTAGGTCGGCGTGGGTCGCTAATAGAATCGTCGCTGCTGGAGCCTCGTAGAGTTCTCGCGATTTTAGTCCGATCATTCCGTCTTCCATCATGTCGATTCTGCCGACTCCGTTTTCTCCGCCAACCTTGTTAAGATAGTTAATTATTTCAACTGGGTCTTTGATTCCGTTTACGTCTGTCGGCACGCCTTTTTCGTAGGTTATTGACACCGACTGAGGCTTGTCTGGGCTTTCTTCAACGGGCACTGTCCAAATGTAGTCTTTAGGATATTGCGAATAAAGGTCTTCTATTTGTCCGCTTCCCATGGAATGAGACCACATGTTGATGTCTCCGCCCAGTTCGCCTCTCCTTCTTTTTGGCCCTATGCCATACTCCTTAAGCATTTTTTCCTCTTCGGGTCTGGACAAGTCGAATTCTCTTACTGGAGCGATAACTCGAAGCTCTGGCGCCAAATATCGGAAAGTCGTCTCCATTCTGTACTGGTCGTTGCCCTTACCAGTACAACCGTGGACAACAGCTTCAGCCCCTACTTTTTTGGCTACTTCAACCACTTTTGTGGCGATGAGCACACGGGACATGGATGTCCCAATTGGATACCCCTGATAGCTTCCATTCGCCTTTATGCAGCGGAAAATGTAGTCTTTGGCAAACTCTTGCCTAGCGTCGAAGAAAACGAGGTCTACTCCAAGGATTTCGGCTCGTTCTTTGGCGGTTTCTATTTCTTTTTCGCCTTGGCCGACGTCCACCAGCACGGGAACGACTTTCTCGTAGCCGTATTTCTCCTTGAGAAGGATTAGGACAAGCGTTGAGTCGAGTCCCCCGGAATACGCTGAAACAGCTGTTTTAACCATGCCTATCTCACCTATTTTCTTTCG
>JBBIVD010000065.1:3264-3688 GCA_037439925.1 Candidatus Bathyarchaeota archaeon | reverse complement strand
CTGAAGTATAGTTTTTAACCGTTTCGATGAGGGTTTTTCGTGTCTCGTTGAGCGCCGCAATTCTAGAGGTTAGCCTTTCCTTATGATCCTTCAGCTTTTCTTCGCGGTCTTTTAACATTCTCTCAACTTCCTTGGGCGCTGGGCTTCCTAGGGTTTTGCGTTTTGTCAAGCATGACTTCACGTCTACCGCGTCTTTTATCATATATCCTATTTTCATTTTTTTGCCTAGGATTTTCTCTGCGAGTTTATCTAGCATTTTGGGCTTGATGTCTCTTGGTTTAGTTCCATGGTCTGACGCTTCCTTGATAAGGTTTCCTACGAGCTTATGGGCTTCTCTGAAGGGTAACCCCGCTTCTTTGACGAGTTGTTCGGCTAAGTCGACTGCGAAAATGTAGCTTTCCGACGCTGCTTTCTCCATGGCTTC
>JBBIVD010000065.1:0-3249 GCA_037439925.1 Candidatus Bathyarchaeota archaeon | reverse complement strand
TACCTTTAGGGTTGAGACCACGCCCGTTAATACTTCTAGGGATGCTTTAACCGCGTCGAAGCCTGTCCATAACGGTGCTTTCGTCTCCTGAAGGTCTCTGTTATATCCTGTTGGGAGTCCCTTCACCATTGTTAGCAGGCTTATGAGGGCGCCGTAGACTTGCCCAGTTTTTCCTCGGATCAACTCAAGCGTGCATGGGTTCTTTTTCTGGGGCATAACGCTTGAGGTTGAGGCGTATTCGTCGGCTATTTCTACATATCCGAATTCGGCGCTGGACCAGATTATGAGATCTTCGGCTATTCGGCTTAGTCCCGACATAAGCATGGCTAAGGCGCTGAGGGTTTCTATGGCGAAGTCTCGGGAGCTCACGGCGTCGATGGAGTTCTCCAAAATTCCGTCGAAACCAAGTAAAGAAGCTGTTCTCTCTCTGTCTATGTTCAGGCTTGATCCGCCTATTGCACATGCACCCAACGGACTTAGGTTAACCCTCGCATAGCATTCTTGAAGTCTCTGAAAGTCTCGGAGAAGCGAGTCTGCGTAGGCTAGGAGATAGTGGGCGAAGACTCCGATTTGGGCAGGCTGCATATGCGTGTAAAGCACCATCAAAGTGTCCTTGTGTTTTTCAGCGACTTTTAACAGAGCCTCAATGAGACCTAGCACTTTTTCGGAAACCTCGTTTAGTTCTGACCGCACCTTCATGCGTAGGTCAACTGCAACCTGATCGTTTCTCGACCTTCCAGTGTGGAGTTTTCCGCCGACCTCGACGCCTACTTCCTTAATCACGTAAGCCTCAATAAACTCGTGGACATCCTCGAATTCTGGACTAATCGAAACTTTTTCAGCTTCTCTGATTACGCGAAGCCTCTCTAAAGCGGACAAGATTTTCTTCAAGTCTTCACTGGTAATGATGCCTTTCTCATACAGCATAATGTCGTGGGCTTCTGCTCCATCGATGTCTTCCTCAAAAATTCTCTCATCATCCTTTATAGAGGAGACGAAACGAGCAGTTTTCTCATCAAACTTTTTCGCTAACCTAGCTCTATACACGCCACTCTCCACCGCAACTCACCTTTCCTTGATTAATGCCTCCCCCTAACAAAAATAATCTAAGCCTTAATTAAACTATGCAATTTAGCTTTATATTCCAATCTGCTCCTCTATTTCGGCGATTTCTCCTCGGGTTGGAAGCCTAGGATAATTGTAGAGGGGGCCTTTCGGACTTTCGTTATAGTAGGGACGGTTACAGTCTGGGCAACCCGACGTGACAAATGGAAAACCTGTCAGAACGACCCTTTTTAATTCTCCCATGGTTATTCCGAAATCTACGAGACAGCCATTCTCATTAAATTTCATATTTTCACCTCGTGTCTTCCCTTGAGTTATCAGGTAACGGGCTATCTGAATTCTCCTGTAAGAGCGAAGCGGCGGCTGCGAAATGCCCTCTAGAGCTGTTCCTCGAATGGGAGTGAAAGCGAATAGACCTGGATAAATTCCCATATCAACGCACCACTGAATCATCTGAATCATTTCCCTCTCGGTTTCTCCTAGACCAACGATAAGGTGAGTTGTCACAGAGCCTTTCCCAAAAACCTCTACGGCTTCACCTAGCCTTTGAAGCTGTTCTTTCCATGTGTAGGGTCCATGGGCTAAACGCCCCTTAACCTTTTCAAAAAGCCCTTCAGTTGCAGCATCTAGTGGAATGCCTATCCGATTTACGCCAGCCTCCCTCAATTTTTCCATTTTTTCTCGATTTAGGGGCTGACAAGAAACAGACATGGGCACCTCCGCCTTAAAACGAATTCCTTTAACTAAGCTTAGGAGGTCTTCGAAAACCTTGGGATAGTTCAGGGCTTGGATGCAGACTCGCCTTATTGCGCCCTTTTCAAAAGCTGGTTTTATCTTGGAAAGCACCTCTTCGGTTGGAAACGGAGGCCAAGTCACTCTAGAAAGCATGTCTGCCCTACATTTACTATCCTTAGCCTGAGGACAAAAGCCGCAATTGGCAAAACATTTTCCCCGACGATACGTAAGAAGATAAACGGTAGTAGGCTCAGCGCTTAACATGCCCTCTGTCAGTCCAAGCACTATGGCAGAGCCAAGGGAAACCCGAATCTTTTCAGGCAAACACTCCCGATTCATCGCCAGACTCCAAAGAAATTAGAACCAATAAATGAATAAGTCCTTTTCTACTGCCGAGCTTTTTCCATTAATAGAAAGTGTTTATATCCCCTTTCCCCATCGGGTGGAGGGTCTACACAAAAGGCCAATAGTTAATTTTAAAAAACGTTGGCAAATTATCTTAGGTCAAAAGAGGTGGAAAATAATGGTTAAGGTAGACAACTTCGAAGTGGCTGAAGACCTTTACTACTCCACGGATTACATGTGGGTGAAAATCGAAGACGAAAAGGCGAGAATAGGAATGACGGACTACGCCCAAAAACAGCTACGTGAAATAGTTTTCGTCGAGCTTCCAAGCGAAGGAGAAACCATAAAAGCGAAGGAACCCTTCGGAACAGTGGAATCAGTGAAAGCCGTCTCCGACCTAGTTGCGCCCCTAAGCGGCACAATAGAAGAAGTCAACGAAGAAGTGACATCTAGACCAGAGCTCCTCAACGAAGACCCCTACGACCAAGGATGGCTCATGGTCATTTCTCCAATCAACCTAAAAAAGGAACTGAAAGAGCTCATGGACTTCGACAAGGCTGTGGAATGGCACAAAAAAATCATAAAGGAAGGCTAAATACGACGAAGATTCTTTGTTGGTGAAACAAGTGCCGAGAAAAATAGTCATCATTGGCTGTGGAGCCGCAGGCGTCTCCGCCGCAAGCGCAGCGAGAAAAACCGATAGAAGCGCCGAAATCACGATACTAAATGACGAGAAGTATTCTGCTTACTCACGCTGCGGCATACACTACGTTATAGAGGGCGAAATCCCAAACTTCGAAAACCTAGTCATATATCCAGCCCAATACTATAACATGATGAAAATAAACTTGCACACGGAAACGACGGTAACAGACGTAGACTCAAAGGCGAAAACCGTCAAAGCCATGGATAAAAGCGGCGGAGAACAGACCTACGAATACGATTCTCTGATAATCACGACCGGAGCAAGCGCCTTCGTAATTCCCGTGCCAGGCTCAAACTTGCCAGGAGTATACGCCGTAAGAACACTAGACGACGGAAGGAAAATCCTAGAAGCCTCTAGAAAGGCTAAGTCAGCCGTCGTCATAGGCGCAAGGCTCGTGG
>JBBIVD010000064.1:0-6842 GCA_037439925.1 Candidatus Bathyarchaeota archaeon | reverse complement strand
ATTCCTCACTGTTCGCCAATTTGCCCACGCATGCATTTATTTGCTAAAAATGATATATCAAGCTATTTATATGCTTATTCCCATCATGAATTTGTGCTTTTCTTTTGGGCAGGTGTTAATGGCAACGAAACCGTGGATGAAAATTGGATAAAGCTTAAATACTGTTACAAATCATCTGAATTGTACATATTATATCATTAATCAGATATATTTCTATGCTGGCAGTGAAAGGCGCAGATGCGAGGGAGAACAGATGCCCGCTTCAATGTTGGGGGGTCAAGTGTTCGCACTCATCTCGTTAGCCGCAGGCACAGTATTCTTCATGTACGCCGCAAAATATTACATCTCAATGGCAATTGTTCTTCTCGGCGGCGGCAACACCTTAAACAATTTTAACAATCCTAATGAGCCGAATCCCATCGGCAGAAAAGAGCCGTTTGTTTCCATTCACATCCCAATGTATAACGAGGAAAACGTCGCAGACAGAATTATGAAGGCATGCACCTCTTTAGACTACGAGAATTATGAAGTTATTGTCGTAGACGATTCCACAGATGAAACATTTAGACTCCTAAAGAACAATTGGGGTAAACATCCACGAGTGAAAATTATCCATCGAGAGAGAAGAGAAGGCTTCAAGGGCGGAGCCTTAAATGAGGCTCTCAGGCACATGAATCCTAAAGCAGAGTATGTTTTAGTTTTTGATGCAGATTTCATACCCCCTCCAGACATCGTAAGGCGGTTCCTTTGGTACTTTAAAAATTCAAATGCTAAGAATAGAGGCAGTCTTGGAAGAGGAGGAGAGGGCGAGATCATTGAACGCGTTAAAGAATGGTATAGGAAAATCGAAACGGCGGCCGTTCAAGGTTACCAGTGGCATATGTTGAACGCACGTGAAAACTGGCTAACGAGAGGCGTGAGAGTCGAATACAGCGGCAACTACATGATCGAAAGAACATGCCAAGAGGCTATTGGCTCAATGAAAATGATTGCGGGCAGCGTCTTCATGATTAAAGCCGATGTGCTTAAAAGATACAGATGGTCGACAAGCTTAACTGAAGATTGGGAGCTAACATTAAGGCTTTACATGGACGGTTACAAGGTTGTTTACACGCCGCTGATTCAGGCGCCAGCCGAATGCCCATCAACGTTTCGTAGGCTCGTGAGGCAGAGGTGCCGTTGGGCTGAGGGACACACATTCAACGTTAAGAAGTATTTTTGGAGGGCTTTAAGGTCTCCTAGGCTTTCTGGAATGGAGAAATTCGAGTTCGTTTCCCACTACGCATTATACTATTTGCAATCCCTGCTGTTCAGCATCGGTATGTTTTCTTGGTTTCTTTCCGAATTGATGCGTAAGGGCCATCCACTCTTTCCTTGGTGGGTTCCGCAGCTTGGGTGGACCCTCGTGTTAGCAAACCTATTTTCATTGCCCCTCATGGGCTTAGCTGGGCTGTTCCTAGAAAAAAGCGTGAAAAAGGACGCTGTAGGAACATTTTGGCTTATGGTCATATCCATAATCTTGGCGTTTCCGCAGGCTTACGCTTCGCTTAAAGGCTTACTGGAAGGAAAGGAAGGAACGTGGTTCAGAACCTTCAAGACGGGAAGAATAACGGAGCCCATTATAGGCCTTAAACTCAGAAAAATAATGCGGGCTATTATGCCGAAAAAGAGAGGATAATAAGGGCGCACATGAACTTTTATAGAGGATCTGCGAAAAGAGAGTTTGATTAAAACTTTTAGCTTGGAGGATGGGAATGGATGGCTGAAGAGGAGAAGGTGAAAAAAATTGCCAAGCTTAGGACTATTCTGGAAAAACGCTTGCAAGAAACAGAAATAGAACTAGAAGGACTGCGGGCTTTACTAGAGTTCACTGACTCCGTTTTGTTGGAGGTGGGATTCAAAAGGGCAGAAATTCTGAAGTCAACCCCTCCTGTTCCTTCTAAACCAGCTACGAAACGTGAAGAAGTCATTCCAATAAGGACGGTAACAGGCGAGCTCCTCGCAAATCTTTACATGGAAGAAGAATGCGTGCGAATAGTACCCGATGAAAAAATGGTCTTCAACATTAATACTCCGCCCTTCTCCTCCTTCTTCGTAGAAGGCGTGCTAACGAAGATGCAGAACAAGGACCGCGAAGCAGCCATGAAGGGAGAAATTCCTCCAGACAAAGTGCTCTTGTACGACATCGCCCTTGAAGGGGACCTAATACGCGAAATAACCATCAGAAATGTTGCGCCCGAAAGGCGGCAGGACATTAAGTCAGCAATCCGTTGGACTTTGGAGAAAATGTACGAGAAAACACGGTCAGGCGCCTAATAACTTTTTTATCTTATTTAGAAAAGGAAATAAACCCGGGCAGTGGAGTTATTCAGAAGTTTAATGGCTATGCCGACTTAGGAGAGGAATGGTTTGAAGCAGGGTGTAAGGGTTCTTGTCTGTGACCCAATCCATGAAGATGGAGTAGCGATGTTGAAGCAGGCTGGCTTCATGGTTGACGTGAACCCCACGATTTCGGTTCAAGAGCTTAAGGGAGCCGTTTCGAATTATGACGCTCTCGTTGTGCGGAGTCGAACCAAGGTCACAAAGGAAATCATTGGGGCTGGAAGACATTTGAGGGCGGTAGGTCGAGCTGGCGCAGGCTTAGACAACATCGACGTAGAAGCCGCGGAAAAAGAGGGCATTATGGTTTTGAACACGCCTGAGGCGCCGGCTCAAGCCGTAGCCGAATTAACAATAGGGCTAATGCTTTCGTTAGCCCGCAGCATTCCCTTGGCGAATCAAACAATGAAGGAAGGAAAATGGATTAAGAAGGAGCTCGAGGGGTGGCAACTTAAGGATAAAACTCTTGGCGTGATCGGTCTAGGGAACGTTGGCGAAAAAGTGGCGAAAATCGCTAAGGCTTTGGGAATGAGAATACTTATAACGAAAAGAACTCCACCGCCTCAAGAACTCTTAAAGGAGCTTGAAGCCGAGTTCGTTCCATTAAATGAGTTGCTTCAACGCAGCGACATAGTCACCATTCACGTGCCATTAACCCCGCAAACTCACCATATGATAGGCGCAAAAGAGATTCAAGCCATGAAGGACGGCGCCTTCCTAATTAATACGTCGAGGGGAGCTATTGTAGACGAAAAAGCGCTTTTAGAAGCGCTTAAATCTGGAAAATTGGGGGGCGCCGCCCTAGACGTTTATGAAGTTGAGCCGCCTACTGATTTCAGCCTGATTCGGTTGCCTAACGTTGTAGCCACGCCCCACATCGGCGCTCAGACGATTGAATCTCAGAGAATAGCTGCAGTGATAATTGCGGAGAAATTGATAAAAGCCTTAAAGTAATAAGCCCGAATGGTTTTCTAGCTTTCAATGTTGAATGTCTGAAAAGTTTATTAATTGTCTCTGCGTCTTAGCCATTAATTACAATTGGAGCTGTTTAGGGCGTGTCCTACAAATACATTGCGAAGGCTTGGAAAAAGCCTGAGGCGTCCTTTGTAAAAGATTTGATGTGGCATAGAGTCATGGAGTGGCGTAGGCAACCCACTGTCTATAGAATTGAAAAGCCGACCCGCTTAGACCGAGCTAGGAAGCTTGGATACAAGGCTAAGCAGGGTTTCGTTGTTGTTCGGGTTCGTGTTAGACGTGGCGGATTAAGGAAGACACGCCCTAAAGCTGGTCGAAGACCTAAACGCATGGGTGTCATCAAGTTTAAGCCTGCAAAAAGCCTAAAATTGATTGCTGAGGAGCGGGCGGCTAGAAATTTTCCGAACCTAGAGACCCTTAACTCCTATTGGGTTTGGGAAGACGGCCGATACAAGTGGTTCGAAGTCGTTATGGTAGACCCGAGTCATCCCGCTGTTCAATCAGATAAGGACATTAACTGGGTCTGCGACAAGGCACATCGAGGTCGAGTTTTCCGCGGCTTAACCAGCGCTGGCAAGAAAGTTCGGGGATTGCACCATAAAGGAAGAGGAGCAGAGAAGGCTCGGCCTAGTCGTAGGGCTGCTCGCAAACGGAAAAGTGTAAAGGAATAAATGATACGTGAAGATTTAGGTCTTATGCTAACTTTATTATGCTCTTAACGTTAGCGATATTTGAATCTAGGGCGGAATGGAGAAGTTGAAGTTTTATTGTTTTTTCTTTTGTTTAATGAATTTTTCAATGGCTTCTCTGTGTTTGGCTAGGGATTTCTCGAAGGCTTCGGTTGCATCCTTTTCAAGCCAATTTAAGTAGGCTAAGCTTACGAGTATTACGTCCGCAATGTCCACCTCGATGTCTTTGCCGTGGCGTCCTTGGTTAAGATACTTTTCTGCAACTTGACCTACTTGCTCCGCTAGAAGCGAAATGAAGAAGCCAGAGGTGAAAATTTCTTTTTTATGCATTTCATAGGAGATTCCTCTAACCGCTCCTTGGGCTTCCTTTAAGGACATGCTTTTCACCACGTGAGTTTATGTCTTTTGCACGTTTTAAATTATACGCATTTCTCTAAATTTGAAGGATTATTTTTTCTTGGCTTTTTCCCATCCTTCAGTTATTTCTTTCAGGAATTTAGGCTGAAGAGCGAAGATGTCTTCTGGGCTTTCCACGTAGAAATAAAACACATAGCTCCTAGCAAGCTGGGTTAGTTTAGTCATCCCATATTCAGGTTTTTTCGGAAGCCTCTCCGCATATCTTTCGATTACATCATCAAAGACTCTCTCCAGCGTATTTGTTGGAAGCGCATGGTCGAAACTCACTTCGAAGCTGTAGCAGTAGAGGGCGCGTTCTTCGCTTTCGTGGAGGAGTGGACGTGTGCCCCTATATCGAAAGTTGACGATGTTCTGGTCTAGAATTCTTTGGTTGCTTATGGAAACAGTCGTCATTCCAGGAGTTAGAATTTTTGTGTAGTTTATCGTTATCTCGTCCACTATGCCTTCAACTTCGCCTAAGCGTACGTAATCTCGCACTCTAAAGGGACGTGCCACAAGCAGGAACAAGCCCGCGATGAAGTTTCCGATGGTCCTCGTCGAGGCGAAGCCGATTGCCGCTCCTCCAAGGGCTGAAAAGGCGGTAATAATGTCTGGGGAGAGCCCGCCCACTCTGAGAAACATGGCGACGGCTCCTATAAGGATTAGGAATCGGAAGGTTAATACTAACCCGTTGCCAACGTCGGGAGGCAGTTCCCTCTTAACAGCAAATTTTCTCAGGTATCTTGTGGTTAAGCGCTCCAAAATCAATGCTGCGGCTACGATTATTATGACGTATATGATTTGTTTTAAGGGAATTCCAAAGAAAAGGTTATCCCAAAGGGACATGCACATTTCAACTCCATGTTCTAAGTGTCGCATAGACTTGACGAATATAAAGTTAACGTGCCAAATTTTGCTATGCCCTAGGTTATAGGTTAAATATTTGAATGGAAAATAGCAAGTGAACGAATGTTGGTCGTGATTTGCCCTTGTCTCAAATGCCCATAGCCTACATTGACCTTAGGTTTTCCGTTCACGCTACCGAGGACCCAGATAAGGTTTTGGAAGCAGTGAAACATATTCTTCCAGCCGATTACGTCGACAAAATAGAGTTCCAGAGGGACAATTTAGAGGGACATTTTGGCAATCCAATAATTCTTTTTGAAACTAGAATAAAGGGAAAGGAAATAATAAAGGGCTTCATCGAAAATCTTTCTTCAAATCTAAGCGAACTTGATAAGGATAATCTGCTTAGGGAAATTGAGCTCCACATGGAAAATGGAAGCCTCTATCTTAGGCTAGATAAACAAAGCGCATTTCAAGGAGAACTAAAACTCTGCTCCGCCGACCCAATCCGAGTACACATACGGTTTAGGAGAAAAAGAACCGAAGACATAGTTCAAATCTGCCGGGAACTCGGGATGTTGCCATGAGAAAGTTCGCCGATTTACACCTAAGCCCATCACTTGAAAACCTTAACAATTTAGAGAAAATGATCGGCAAATCTTATGAGCTCGGATACCGCCTCATCGGCGTGCCCCTTCCTCCATATATTCAACAAGACGAAGTTGAATTCTTAAATAAAATCTGCGACGATGTTGGAATAGATTTCGTCACACGTGTCGACCTCACGCCTAAAAAATCACAGGAACTCCTCAGAGAACTGCGTCGCCTCAGGCGCAGGTTTGAAGTCATATCCGTGATTTGTGACTCGAAGCCCATCGCGAGGCAGGCGGCGAAAGATAGGCGAGTGGACCTTCTTTCCTTTCCAACCGACCCTAGAAGGCGGTTCTTCGACCGAGCCGAAGCGGAACTCGCCTCCCAAGCGTCGGCTTCCCTTGAAATAGACATGGCGCCAATAATTTTAATGAAAGGAGAACCGAGAACCCGCCTACTTTCTCGGCTCCGAAAGGAGATAGAAACCGCGGAGAAGTTCGATGTGCCAATCGTAATTTCCAGCGGAGCGACGGATGATTACCTTCTGCGCACTCCTCACGACTACGCCGCTTTCGCCGCCCTTTTCAATTTAGCTGAGCCCTCGGGACTACGCGCACTCTCACACAATCCCCTAGCCATAGTCAAGCGGAATAGGGAGAAGCTCAGCCCGAATTACGTGGCTTTAGGCATACGCATAATAAAGAGGGGAAAGAACTTTTGAAGTACGTGAGGCAACGCTATTTAGCCCTCAAAATCGTGAGCGAAGGAAAATTGAATAAAGAAGATATAATGGACGCCGTCTGGAACGCCGTCCTCCAACTTTTCGGGGAATACGGCGTCAGCCAAGTCAGCCTAACCCCCATTGAAATCAATACCGAAAGAAACTATGCTATTCTGCGATGCTCAAACAGGGCTTTAGGGATGGTCAGAGCCGCCCTTGCCTCCATAACTGAGGTAAATGCGAAA
>JBBIVD010000063.1:0-6924 GCA_037439925.1 Candidatus Bathyarchaeota archaeon | reverse complement strand
AAGGAAACTGCTTGTTAGAACTTCCCGCCTAGCCATGGAAGAATTCGACAGAAATAAAATAGCGGAATCCCTCGTTAAGGAGGCAGGCGTTCCAATAGACTTAGCCCAAAAAATCGCGCGGGAAACAGAGAAACGCCTACTAGAATTTAAGACGAAGTATCTTACAGCGCCCCTAATACGGGAATTCGTCAACGCCGTCCTCATCGAAAAGGGACTCGAAGAATATAGGCATAAGCTCACACGCCTAGGGCTTCCCGTTTACGATGTAACCCAACTCATAAAGTCGGCTGGCGCCACATCTCAAGGCGTTGAGGCTGTCCACGAGGCGGCGGGAGACGCCGTAATGGAGGAATACACCCTACTAAACATACTTCCTAGGGACGTAGCCGACGCCCACCTATCGGGAACCCTTCACATTAGCAATCTAGGCTCATGGATACTGAAGCCAAATGCGTTCATGCATGACCTCCGCTTCTTTCTCCAAAAAGGACTAAACATCGGAAGAGTAGATTTCCCAGGAACTTCTTTTCCTCCTCCGAAAACCTTCGAATCCGCGCTTCTAACTGCATCCAACCTCCTAAAAATTGCTGTAACGGAGACCGCCGGAGAGCAAACCCTAGACTTCTTCAACGTTTTCTTAGCGCCCTTCGCAAGGGGGCTCCAAGCGGACAGAATAAAAGAGGAATTACGCTTTTTCATCTACAATCTTAATCAGGCTCTTTCAAAAAACGGCTCCCCGATAGAGGCGTCCCTAGGCTTAGAGCTCCTCGTGCCGCAGACCCTAACAGAAACGGAAGCTATTGGATCCGAAGGGAAGACGGTTGGAAAATACGCAGACTTCATCCAAGAAGCCCGCCTTATCGCGGCGCTTCTCCTAGAGGTCATGTCTGAAGGCGACGGGCATAAACCTGTTTTTAACCCTAGCTTAATCATAAAAATTCGACCAGAAGCCCTTAATGACAAAGAATGCGAGTCTCTCCTATTTGAGTCTCATAAGCTCGCCGCTCAAAACGGAACTCCTTACTTTGCCAATCTGTGCCCCAAAAAACAAGACGATGCCTCCTACAATGCGAGTGGATATAGGTTTGCCCCCGAATGGACCAAAGACTGGGAATTGGACACTTTACGAACTGGAAGCATGAACGGCGTCATAATAAACTTGCCGAGAACCTCATACGATGCGGAAGGAAACCAAACCAAGTTCTTTGAGCTTTTAGACGAAAGGCTGGAAATGGCGCTCAGAGCCCTCGAAATAAAATACCAAACAATTAGGCAAAGGGCAAGAGAAGGCTTACTCCCATTCCTTATGCAGAAAGCCGACGGCGACCAGTATTTCAGAATTGGAAACGCCTCCCGCCTCATAAGCTTCGTTGGATTAAATGAAACAGTCAAATCCCTAACTGGGCAATTCATACATGAAGGCGAAAAAGCTCTAAGCCTGGCGGAAGAAATAACAAGGCATCTTCTTCAAGTCGTTCATAAGTACGCAAAGAAACCTGAAACCCGTACATATCCATGCACGCTACCCGACGCCACAGCCGCAAAAAGACTAGCTGAACTAGACGTGGAAAAATACGGATGGGCAAAAGTATGCGCTCAAGGCGTAAAAGAGCAACCTTTCTACACGGATATGGTTGCTGCGCCCTTAGAAGTCGACATGCCTTGGAAGGAACGCCTAAAAATAGAAGAAAAATTCCATAAACTGACTCCAGGCGGGCACCTAGCCGTCGTGCAACTCGACGATTCGGAGCACGATCCCGAAACACTCTTATCAGCCACGAGGCACATCATAAAAACCTATGAAATAGGGTTCTATGCCTACAGCCGAAACCTCGCCCATTGCAACCAATGCCAAAAAACCTTCTACGGAATAATGTCGAAGTGTCCTGCATGCGGGTCCGTCAGCAACTTAGTCTGCTTCAGCCGAATGTCAGCGAAATACATGCCTATTTCCCGATGGATAAACGCCAAAAGGCTTGTTCTAGAAAAGCGGAAATCATACAACTTAACAGTGAATGCCAATTGATGCCCGTATTTAAGTGCTAGTTGCAACTCGAAAGGCAATAACCGTGATGATTTTGGGAAAAAGCCTCCTGATTCCAAAGCATCTCATATTAAACCAAGATTTAAACTGCTTTTAACAATTTAAGGATGAAAGATAGCACTCAATTATTCGAGGCTTATGAACGAAACAATCCTACATGTTAATCTCAGCGAGTCTCGAATGCAAAAATTTATATAATATGCTCTAAAAAATTTAAGTAATTGAAACCTATATCTCTGTACCCTACTCATTCACTGCGGGGTGTTATTGTGAGTCTTGAGCAGTCCGTCGATTCCCTCAAATACTTTCCACAGGTAAGAACGTCGAGAATACAATTCGAAGAATTCGACCCTAAAAGAATTAAAAACTCTTTAATGAGGGAGGCTGGGCTCTCAGAAGGAATGGCTGAAAAAATCGCCATGGAAGTAACCGACAGAATCCATAAACTAAGCCTAAACTTTCTCTCCGCTCCCCTTATACGTGAACTCGTATGCGTCGCCCTACTTGAACACAACCTCGAACGCGCTAGGGCGCAGTACACACGCCTTGGGCTTCCTCTTTACGATGTTAATAGGCTCATCCGCCTAGGAGACAAAGAAAACGCCAACCTTCAGCATAACCCCGAAACCATCCATAAACTTGCCGCCGACACGGTCTTCGACCAATACGCCCTGCTCGAATGCCTCCCTCCACACTTGGCGGACGCCCACATAGCTGGCCTCATCCACATCCACGACCTAGAATACTTCGCAACTAGACCGTTCTGCCAAGAGCATGACCTCCGATTCTTCCTGAAAAACGGCTTAATCGTAGACGGACAGGGCGTACACACAGCTGTGGCGGGACCAGCGAAGCATCCTGAAGTCGCTATTCTTCACGCTGCCAAGGCTTTAGCGGCTGCTCAGACTAACTGGGCTGGGGGTCAAGGCTACGATTTCTTCAATGTTTGGTTGGCTCCTTACATTGTGGGCTTACCTTATGATAGGGTTAAGCAGTTGGCGCAGATGTTCATTTACGAGTTGAGCCAAATGTATGTCGCCCGTGGCGGTCAAACAGTCTTCTCCTCTGTGGCTTTAGAATGCGGGGTGCCCAAAATCGTTAGGGATGTTCCAGCTGTTCTCCCTGGGGGCGAAATGAAGGAAGGCGTCACATACGAAGACTTCTTCGACGAGGCGAACCGTTTCTTTAACGCCATGATCGACGTTTACCTTAAAGGCGATTACGTTGGTAAGCCGTTTAACTTTCCAAAATGCGAGGTTAAACTGCGCAGAGAATATTTGGACGAATTCGAAGACGAATACCTCAAGGTAGCGGAGTTAGCCGCAAAATTCGGCACGCCATACTTCTTAAACCTGTGCCCAGACTACATGCCCGACATAGTGAACAGTCAATGCTGCCGTCTCATATTTTCGCCTGACAGCGAAGAACTCGAAGACTTCTATAGGGGAGCCCTACGCATGGGAAGCCTTCAAGTCGTCACTATAAATATGCCTAGACTCGCATATGAGGCGAACGGCGACGACGCTAAGCTCTTTGAGCTTCTGGACGAGCGCATGGACCTAGCGAGGGAAGTGCTCTTAATTAAGCAGGAAATAATTAAGGAGAGAATGCGGGAAGGCGCTCTGCCCTTCTGCACCATGAAATGCGACGGCGAGCCATACCTCAACATCGATAAGCAGGTTCTCAACATCGGCTTCGTAGGACTAAACGAAATGCTGAAAGCCCATTTGGGCGCGGAGCTCCACGAAGATGAGCAAGCTTGGCGTTTCGGACTGAAAGTGATAAAGCATATGGTTGACCGAGCTAACCTATTCTCCGAGGAGAACGGCTTCCGATTCGGCTGCATACAGACTCCAGCGGAAAGCTGCGCACATAGATTAGCCCTCATCGACCTAAAAACGTATGGAGAAAAAGCTGTGGTTCAAGGCGATCGAAACGGCGCAGTCTACTATACGAACAGTTCTCACGTCCGCCCCTCAGCGGGAATTCCACTGTTGGACCGAATAAAAATCGAGGCTAGCTTTCACCCGCTAACTCGTGGCGGCGTAATTCTCCACGTTTGGCTTGGAGAAAACGGTCCGTCAGCTGAAGCCCTCTGGAAACTAACGCATCGCATTGCCACCAAAACCCTGACCGCCTACTTCACCTATACTAAGGATTTAACAATATGCCAAAAATGCGTAACAGTTATGCCTGGTCTACTTTCAACGTGCACTAATTGCGGCGCCACTGGAGACTACATAGAGCAGTGGTCCCGCATAACGGGATACTACCAAAGAGTTAGGGGATGGAACGCTGGAAAAATAGCGGAGCTCCACGATCGACACAGATACGTAGTCTAAGCCTAAGGATTCGCATTAAAGCGGGCGTCGTAGCACGATTTTACAATGCGTGAGCACGAAAGTTTTTATATTTATTTGGTATCAATTGGTATCATGGAACGTGTCTTACAGCGGGGAAAAGATCGGCAGGTGGCGGTTAGATTATCAAGGGCTGACTACGCCAGAATCCGAGAACTTATAGACGCTGGACTTTATAGAAGTTCAGCCGACTTCCTTAGGGAAGCAGTTCGAGAAAAGCTTAGAACTATGGAAGTTGTCAGCGTAAGAAATCTAGACCTAGAAGATGCGGAAAAAATGATTGAAAACTATTTAGCAGAGCATCCTGGTCCAAGCTTCGCCAGTGAGATCGCCGATGCCTTAGGAATAGAATACGGCATCGTCTTCAAAGCTATTCATGAGCTCCTAGAAGAAGGAAAGATAAGGAAGGCGAAAACATGACCGTTCTAACAGAAGAAGGCGACGGCATCATAGGTAAACGCATCGTCTATATTGCCCGCAAAGTTTCAGAGCCAAGGCTGGTTATGAAAAGCGGAAGGCACAGAGGACTGGAAGGAGTCCTATACGACGCCGAAGCTTATATCGACATAGCCGTCCAAAAATAGGAAAGAAGCAATTTTAAAGGAATCGAGTTTGAAGCCGCTTATCTTTATGTTCAGAGGCTATTCTATTGCGCCTAGGATTAGGGCTAGGAGAGCCATTCTTGTCACTATGCCGTTCCAAACTTGCTGGAAGTATCGGGCGTGGGGCGTAGCATCAACTTCGGCGGCTATTTCGTCGACTCTTGGAAGCGGGTGCATAATAATTAGGTCTTTCTTGGCGTCCTTAAGAGTGTTAAGATCAATTTTGTATACTCCCTTAACCTTGGCGTATTCGGCTAGGTCCGGAAACCGCTCCTTCTGTATTCTCGTAACATAAAGCACATCTATTTCAGGCAGTATTTCCTCAATCCTAGTTTTTTCAATCACCTTCTTTTTGCCTTTGATGGCGTCTATCACTTCTCTGCGCATTCGAAGAGCCTCAGGCGAAACCAAATAGAGCCCTACGTCATAGAGCGATAGGGCGTAAGCCAAAGAATGAACTGTCCGCCCATAACGTAGGTCACCCATTAAGGCGATGTTAAGTCCATCGATGCGTCCTTTCTCCTTCAAAATCGTGTACAAATCCAGTAAAGCCTGCGTCGGATGCTCCTCAGCGCCAGACCCAGCGTTAATTATGGGAATGCGTGCGAATTCGGCGGCTAGTCGAGCGGCTCCCTCCATAGGATGGCGCAAAACGATAATGTCTGCATAATTCTCAACAACCCGCACTGTGTCCGCCAGGTTTTCTCCCTTCCTCACTGAGGCTATTTCCGCTTCGGCGAACCCTATCACTGAGCCTCCTAGTTTGTACATGGACGCCTCAAAGCTGAGTCTAGTTCGTGTGCTGGCCTCAAAGAAGAGTGTGGACATAGTTTTTCCGTGAAGCATGTCTGAGCCGCTTTTGGCGAGGGGCTCCATGGCCTCCACGGTTTTTAGGATATAGTCAATTTCTTCGCGTGTAAAATCCTTAATCGAAACTATGTCTCGTCCCTTAAACTCCAACTTTGACACCAAAGAAACTTTAGTAAGTTATTTACAGATAACTCTTTTTACTTCTTCCTAACATTAAATTTGAGGAGGCCGCTAAATTGGCTGAAGAAACCCTTCGGGTATCCAAAATTAAGAATGGCACAGTGATCGACCACATTACTTGCGGTCACGCTTTAGACGTTTTGAAAATTTTAGGAATGACTGGTCGCGGCGGCGGGGTTCTCACAGTCGCTATGAACGTTCCAAGCAAGAGGCTGGGCGTTAAGGACATAGTGAAAATTGAGGGAAGAGAACTGAAAACTCAGGAGGTGGACAAAATAGCCTTGTTGGCGCCCCATGCCACCATCAACATCGTGCGAAACTACAAGGTTGTGGAGAAACAGCGGGTCAAACTGCCAAATGTTATACGTGGAATAGTTAAGTGCACTAATCCCACTTGCATCTCCAACGGCAATGAACCCGTGCAGCCGACCTTCTACGTGGAGAAAGAAGAACCGCTATACCTAAGGTGCCACTACTGCGGTCACATAATGGAAAAGGCGGACGTGCTAAAGCAATTCTAACCTTTTTCTGGCTCCACAACAACAGCTGTGCCCGTTGCCGAAATCAAGACTAGGCTCTGTAAAACATTTGATGTCTCCATGTCAAGTCCCACGATAGCGTTTGCGCCCATGTCTCGCGCTTTTTCTATAGCCCTACTCATGGCTTCCATCCTTGCCTTTTCAATCTCGTAAGTGAAAGCCGTTACTTCTCCGCCCAGCATGGACTGGATTCCAGCTACGATTTTTCCCCCGACCCCTCGAGTTCTGGGTGTAAGGCCCGTGACAACTCCAACAATCTTCTTTATTCGGTATCCGGGAATAGTCGGAGTAGTCACAACTATGAAACCTTTCGGGAGTTCAGGCATGGCGGTCGGCTTTTCTTCAATTGTTGCGCCGCATTTTTGACAGAACTTCGCTCCTTCGGGTAT
>JBBIVD010000062.1:0-6983 GCA_037439925.1 Candidatus Bathyarchaeota archaeon | reverse complement strand
GAATAGCTGTCCGTGACCTTCTTAGCGATGAAGTTTGGAGAAGGCGAGAGAAACAATGAGGTTGGCGGATAGGGCGCTTCAGTCTGTTTGGCGTGAGGCTGTTCCTGAGGGTGTTCGTGAGCCTGGCTACTGTCGCATAGTGGTCCTTGGTGTTGGTGGCGCTGGAAGCAACACGGTTAATCGTTTAATGGAGACAGGGATAACTGGAGCCGAGTGCATCGCTATAAATACGGATGTTCAGCATCTCAATGCTGTGCATGCGTCTCAGAAGATTTTGATTGGTGAGAAGACCACGCGGGGTTTGGGTTCCGGAGGAGACCCTAAGGTTGGGAGGGCTGCCATTGAAGAGTCGATTGAAAAGGTTGAGCGTCTCCTTGATGGTGTGGACATAGCCTTTGTGGCTGCGGGTATGGGCGGCGGAACTGGTACGGGTGCGGCTCCTGTTGTGGCTGATTCGGCTCGTCGTAAAGGGGCGATTGTGGTCGGAGTTGTCACGACGCCTTTCAGGGTTGAAAAGGGGCGGTGTTGGTATGCGGCTCAGGGATTAAATGCCATGCGTAGGGCTTGCGACACTGTGGTCGTAATTGATAATAATAAGTTGATGGAGTCGGTTCCCCACTTCCCGTTGAATGAGGCTTTCGGCGTGGCTGACAGCGTGTTGGCGAACATGATTAAGGGCATAGTTGAGACTATGTCGTCGCCGAGTCTGATCAACTTAGACTTCGCTGACTTCAAGACTATAGTGAAGATGGGCGGAGTGGCCGTAGTCGGAATGGGAGAGTCCGATGCGCCCAACAGGGCTGAAGAAGCTGTTCGAAACGCTTTGAGAAGTCCGCTGCTCGACATTGACTATTCTGGGGCGACTGGCGCTTTGATTCACGTTTCAGGCGACAACGAAATGACCATTGAAGAGGCAAATCAGGTCGCCGAGATCATAACTGGAGCAATGAGCGACGACGCCCTAGTTATTTGGGGCGCTAGAGTGAACCCCGAGTTGGCTGGAACCTTAAGGGTGACCCTTGTCATAACTGGTGTAAATTCGCCGCACATGTTGCGTGGTTTCGGAACCGTGGCGCCGCGGATATTTAACATTGACCCTGACGCAGGCTTCGAAGAGCCTCTAAATATTGATCTAGGACTCTATCAGCTCGAGGAACTTGAGCACTGACCCAATCCTCTTTTTACATCTAAAAATGCTTTCTTGAATCTCGATGCCCAAGGTATTGGTTTTCCGCACGCAAAAGTGGCTCCTTTTTTAACAGCATGAACAATGTCTTCGACTTTTGGATCAGCGTCGATTAGAGTGTACGCCATGCCGATTGTCTGAGGCAGATGAGAGTCGCTTCCAGCCGTCTGAGGGAGACCAAAACGGGTTGCAAGCCTCCTACTTAGGCGTGTTGAAAGGAAAAAGGGAAAAGTCGCCGAATTAACAACCTCAACCGCATCAAACTTTAAAGCAGAAATAGTTTTAGGGTCCCAACCCATCTTGAAAATCACTGTAGGATGGCATGCTACGGCTATTCCTCCTGCTTCGTGAATTCTCTCAACCGTTTCAGAAGCACTCAGTTTGTTAGGTATGAGTGTGGTCACGTTAAGAGCCAGCATGTGACCCTGTAACGTCTTCACTTCTACCCCAGGAATAACTATGAGCCCTCTAGTCTTAGCTTTGATGAGCCGAAGAGCCCCAGCGAGCGTATTATGGTCGGTGACAGCAACCCCGTCTAAGCCCGTTCTCCTAGAGTTGACCACGACTTCCTCGAGGGTTGTGAAGCCATCGTGAGAATAACACGTGTGAACATGAAGATCGATCTTCAGAGGCGAAGAACTCACCTTACTTTACTCCCGACCTTAACGGGCCGCTCAGGCTCGAGAAAAGAAACGGTCTTCTCGTCTTCCGCAGCCAATATCATAACCTCGGATTCGATGCCGAAAATGCGCCTAGGCTCCAAATTAGTTATCACCGCAATCTGCTTGCCTTCGAGTTGCTCAGGCTTATAAAACTGAGCGATGCCAGCCACAGCCTGTTTAGTTTCGCCACCGCCGATGTCAATTGTCAGCTTAAGAAGTTTTTCGGCTTTAGGAACCCGCTCAGCTTTCACGATTTTGCCTATTCGTAAATCCAGCTTAGAGAATTCCTGGAAAGAAACCTTCTCCGAAACGGATCCTGCCTTCTCCAATCTTGTTTGAGTCTCCCCTTTAGTTTCCTCGATTTTCCTAAACAGTGGAGTCGGCCTATTTATCTTGTGCCCACTTTTTAAGGTTAATTCCGATGTTAATTCCCATTTTTGTTTATGAACAGAACCCTCTAGATTCAATTGTTGCCATAAATTCTCCGCTGAAGAAGGCAAATAGGGCTCGAGTAAAATGGCCAAATTCTTGACAGCGTTAGCACAGAGATATAGGCAAGTTCCAGCGCTCTCTCTTTTAGCCCAAGGCTGTTTCCTTTGAAAATAATTGTTACAAAAACTCGAGAACTCCACTATTTTTTTCAAACCCCTATCCAATCTTAATTCTTCGAATTCCTTGTCAATCTCTGACGCAATCATCCTAATCCTATCTTCGAACTCCTTGTCCAACTCATCGTACTTTTCCGCCTTAGGCACCTCTCCGTTAAATCGGGTCCATATGAAAGTCAAAGTTCGATTAACAAAATTGCCGATATTAGCAACTAATTCGTCATTGAGCCTCGCCTTTAAGGCTTCCTCAGAAAAATCGCCATCCTGCCCAAATGGGACTTCCCTCAAGAGAAAATACCTCAGAGCATCCACGGAATAATTCTCTGCGAGGTATAAAGGATCAATTGCATTACCTAAACTCTTGCTTATTTTTTGACCATTAATGGTTAAAAATCCATGAGCGAAAATCGTCTGCGGCAATTCATAACCAGCGCTTAGAAGCATTCCAGGCCATATGACAGCGTGAAATCTCAGTATGTCCTTGGCTATCAACTGTATTTTCGCTGGCCAATATTCTTCGTTGACTAGATAATTGACTAAGGCGTCAAACCACACCCAAAAACGATGTTTTTTGTCGATCGGAAGCACAATCCCCCATTCAATGTTCGGCCTAGAAATGCTGATGTCCCTTAAGCCCATTTTAATGAAACTAATTACTTCGCTTCTGCGGGCTTTCGGCTGAATAAACTCAGGATGTTCCTCTATATACTTTAATAACTTATCATGATACTTGGATAGTTTGAAAAAATAGTTTTCTTCTTTTATGCTCTTTGGAACTTTTCCATGTAGAGGGCATTTGCCGTCCACTAAGTCGCCCTCTGCTATGAAAGCCTCACATCCTTCGCAGTACAGTCCTTCATATGTTCCCTTGTAAATGTCTCCTTTTTCATAGACAAGCGTAAAAAATTTCTTAACGTTCTCCTTATGTCTATCTTCAGTCGTTCTAATGAAATCATCGTTGCTTATGTTCAGAATTTTCCAAGTTTTTTTCCATTTTTCAGCCATCGAATCCGCATATTTTTGGATGTCTTTGATTCCCAATTCCCTAGCTGCCTGCACGGTTTTTACTGAATTCTCATCCAAGCCAGTGAGGAATAGAACATCGTCTCCCTTTAGTCTATGCCACCTAGATAAAACATCAGCGGTGACCGTCGTGTAAGTGTGCCCAATATGAGGCACATCATTTATGTAGTAAATCGGCGTGGTTATCAAAACTTTTTCTTTGAACTTAATCACCCTCTAATACAAAGTCTTCTCGTAGTGGGAATTTTCAGTTCACCACAGTCTATTATGCTGCCTAGATGAGGCACATGGTTAATGTAAGGCCAAGCCGACGTAACCAAAATCTTAGCGAGCGCAACACACCTCCAGGCCCTAAAGTCGCATACGTTTTTTACAGTCCTAATACTTAAACACAACGCAAACCAGCGCGAACATTAGAAATTAATTCTGGGATTTTTCAATGAAGTTTTTCAATTTGTCTTCTTCTTTCACGACGTTAAATGCTCTTAAACCGAGTTTTCTGCATACTTTCACTAGTTTTTCGTCACCGCTCAGGAAGGCGTCGCTTTCGCTGTATGCATATGTAGTTAGTTGAAGTGCATCAGCCTCGTAAATATGATGGTTTAATACAAGGTTCCAAGATTCAACCAGAATTGGCGCGAGTATTGGAATAGCCTCAAGAACCCTCGCATGCATTAGCTTAACTAGCTCGTTAGCCATTGCCTTTAGAACTTCCAAGAACCCATCTTCGCTTAACCATCCTCTTCTGCGGCGCTCATCAAAAACGCCCAGTGCCTCACCGATGTTCCACAGAGAGAGGGCTAAAAAGAGTTTTTCCCTTTCAGCTTGCTCAAAAATAAAGTCCGCCACGGTTGTGCCTGGCTCGATTACGTATCGCTTAACTACGATACTGCTATCGAGATAGAGCCTTAGCAATCCTCCTATCCCTCATCTTTCTGATGATCTCTTCCGACGCCGGACCCACAAGCAGAGGCCTTCTCTCCTTTACCTCCCGCGAAGATATTACGCCTTCAGCCTCAATGCCCATCTTCCTGAACCCAGACTTAACCGCATCCTCAATAAGGTTGGAACGCAGAAGCGCCTCAACCTCGTTACTCAGTTTTCTGAGGCTACCGTACTTTCGGAATACTTCCTCCCTAAACTTGGCCCAAACTTCCTCGTTGATGTAGAGACTCACTTTACTCAAATTATACCACCAAAGAAGTTTACTGGTATACCAGTATTTAAACTTGCCTAACAACTTTTTGCTCTTTTAGCATGTTAGATGAAGGGCTGCTACGACTTTTTTGGATTTGGAGAGTTGGTTGTAAATTTCGCAGGCTTTCCGAGTTTTTTCGGCTATTAATTGTATTCCTTCAGATTTGAGGCGTTCTTGGGTTTCTGGCAGAACCCGCATTAGTCCCGAGTGCCCCGTGCCCACTACCAGCACCTCGGGCTTTTCCTCGAAGACTCGTTCAAGGTCTTCGACGCTCAGTTGGTGTCCCTCCTTTCTCCACCAATTGTCCATAACTCGGTGTGGAAAGATAATAACGTCGGCGTCGTACTCTTTTCCATCAATGACGATCCGCCCAAAACTATAAGAATCAATCATTTATCATTTCTCCTCTCATATCTTTCCATAAGTTACAAGTGCATCTTTATAATTATTCGGTTTAGCGTTAACAACCAACGCATTAGACCACTGATTAGTTTTTCGCACGCATAAGAATAAAAAGCATTCCAAGAGCCTCATCCAACTTCAATAAGATAAAACCTGCGAAGTTAACTATAACGGATTTGGTATCAAGGCGCACGCATGTCGTAAAGCTTATAAATGATTTTGTTCCCTCTTTTAAGTGGGAAAATTAAATGGAAATAAAAATTGGGAATAAAGGTAGGATAACGCTTCCACTTAAATTGAGGTCGCTACTTGGCATTAGGGATGGAGACTCTTTAACCATTGAGGTTTCAGGCGACGCTATACTCCTAAAGCCTAAAGGAGTTTCAATAAGAGATACTTGGGGTTCAGCTCAGCTTGGCGAAGTTCAAATTGAAGAGATTGAAGAGGCACTTGGCAGGGAAACTTAGTGCGCTTTATAGATTCAAACGTTTTCGTATACCATCTAGCCGCCGACCCAAATTATGGTCAAACGGCAAGGAGTATATTAGAAAAGATAGAGGGCGGCGAAAAGTGTGCCACTTCCACATTAGTGATTGCCCAAGTATGCAGCTATCTTAAGTGGAAAGGAAGGCAAAACGTGATACCTCTCTTCTTATCCCTCTTAAAGCGACTCACTTCCCTAGAGAAGGATGAAACGCATATACTCGATTTCGAAGAAGCCAGAAGCATCCAATCCGAACTTCAGCTCTCATGGTCCATGTGGGACGACATTATAATCGCCGCGCAAATGAAGAGACTTAACCTAAGAGAAATATACTCAAACGACAACGATTTTGACAAAATACCATGGATTAAAAGGGTATTTTAAAGCCTAGGAGAAAAGAGAAAAACTCGAGGGGCGAATTTCAATGAGTGATAGAAAGAGGGTTATAGTCATAGGCTTAGATGGCGCCAGCCCCGTCCTCATAGAGAAGTGGATTGGGGAGCTACCTACTTTTAAAAGGTTTAAGGATGAGGGATTATGGGGTTTGTCTATTCCACCGATTCCAGCGCAGACACCCGTGGCGTGGACAACCTTCATGACTGGGAAAAACCCTGGAAAACACGGGATATTCAGCTTCGCCATGAGGAAGCCTGAAACCTACGAGCGACGAATTATAAGCCCTAGCATGATTCGTTCGAAAACCCTTTGGCACATTTTAAGCGAACATGGAAAGAGGGTTGGCGTCCTAAACGTGCCAATGGCAGACCTCGATGAAATTAACGGTTTTATGATTCCTGGTTTTCTAGCTAAGAGCGAAGGCGTGCTCAATCCACCAGAATTGAAAAAAAAGCTCGAGAGAAAATTCGGAACTATTGAAAAGGTTGCGGGAGATTTGGATATTCCTGACCTTAAGAAAGTGAAGAGCGACCCGGACTCTTTTTTCGATAGAGTCAATGAAACGACTGACGAGTTGGGCGAAATCAGCCTTTACCTGTTTAACGAGGAGAAATGGGATTTTTTCATGGTCGTGTTTATGGGAACCGATAGAATTCAGCACTTCTTTTGGAAGCACATGGACGAGAGCCACCCAAAATATGAAAGAAACGAGTTCAGCGCAAAAGCCAAAAAATACTATAAGAAGCTGGACCAAATTACGGCAAGGTTTCTGGAAGTAAAGCCTGAAGACGCTTTAACCATCGTAATGTCTGACCATGGATTCTGCCCAATATGGCGAGAAGTGATACTCAACAATTACCTTGAAGAACATGGAATGCTGAAAACCAAGAACGGAAAGATAGACCTAGAAAAAAGCAAGGCGGTTTCGTATGGCTACGGAGACATATGGCTCAACGTAAAGGGAAGAGAGCCCAGAGGCATTCTCAAACAAGGCGAAGAATACGAAGCGGCTAGGGAGATTCAG
>JBBIVD010000061.1:3961-6998 GCA_037439925.1 Candidatus Bathyarchaeota archaeon | reverse complement strand
CCCCTATGCCTTTGATTCGTTCACGCAATCCCAAAGTGCGAATTACGGCTTCCCAGCTTAGTCCCGAAAGCAGAGCCCTAAAAATCATGTTCGACATGCTTCATCAAATGCAATTAAAACTACGTAATAGTTTAGGGTTTCTGTTGTCTTCACCTCGCTAAAAGGTCTAGGGCTGTTAGGCTAGCCCTACGCATAACTTCACCTTCATTGAGAGTTTTAACTTCTCTTCCCTCCATTAGTATGGTTCCGTTAACGATTACGGTTTCCACGTCGCTTCCACAAGCCGAGTAAACAAGGTTAGCATAGGGGTTATGCATAGGACTTAAATGCGGTTTCTCAAAGTTTATGAGCACAATGTCAGCTTTCTTCCCAGCCTCTAAGGAGCCCACGGTAGCCTCAAGCCCTAAAGCCTTGGCTCCGTCGAGCGTCGCCATTCGCATAACATGATAAGCTGGCATAATGGTTGGGTCCATATAGTGAACCTTTTGAAGGAGGGCGGCGAACTTCACGTCCTTAAGCATGTCGAGAGCGTTGTTGCTGGCAGGTCCATCTGTGCCTATGCCCACAGTTACGCCTAAGTCCATTAAATCTTTGATCTTCGGAATCCCTTGAGCGATTTTCATGTTAGCCACGGGATTGTAGGCAACCTTAACATCGTGCTTAGCCATGATTTGCCTCTCTTTTTCAGAAAGGTATATGCAGTGGGCGGCGAGGACATCGGGCTTTAGGAAGCCGATCGTTTCCAACAGCTCAACTTCCGTTAGCCCATGCCTCTCCTTTACTAACTTCCCCATTTCCTTGGATTCGGCTAAGTGCACATGTATGCCCACATTTAAGGATGAGGCGGCTTCTCGAACTTTCTTTAATAAGCTGGGACTGCAAGTGTAGACTGCGTGGGGTCCGAGGCGAACACTGATTCGGCCGTCCGCGGCTCCATGATATTTTTCGGCGAATTCGACGCCCTCCTTTAACAGCCTTTCTCCTCTTTCAGGGTTTCCAGCCTCAAGGATTCCTGGAGCCAAAACTGCCCTTAACCCCGCTTTTTCGACAGCCTTGGCTACCATGTCCTCATAGAAGTACATATCGGCGAAGCACGTCGTGCCGCTCTTAATCATTTCGAGGCAGCCGAGAAGAGCTCCGTCGTAAACGTCTCTAGGCTTAAGCTTAGCCTCCAGGGGCCAAATGGTCTCATTCAACCATCTGCCAAGGTCTTGGTCTTCTCCTATGCCTCGGAAAAGCGTCATGGCAACATGAGTGTGACAGTTAACTAAACCAGGGATAACTACTCTTCCACGACCCTCTATTACCTTCTCTGCCCTTATCTTCGTTGCACCTGAAGCCTTTCCCATATGGCTTATTCTGTCGCCTTTTATTGCTATGATCCCTCTTCCTATAATTTTTCTGCCATTCATTGGAAGAATCGTGCAATCGCGAATTGAGATATCTGCCTCTAAACTGCCCATGACAAGTCGCCACCATTAAGCGTTAATATAAGTTAATCCATTTTACTTAAAGAATAGCTTTATCCATGGTGTGCATGCCAGAAAAACCCATTTTAGTCGCTCAATATGAAACGTGGCGTTGAGCGGAAATTAGCGGCAATATCATGGCTACTACTCCAATGATCCATTGAGCGTGCACAAATGGCGATTATGCTGTGTAGATTAGTTGAATTCGATTCCCAGCTGCATCAGGATTTTTCAAAAAGACAGTCTTCACATTTTTTTCGATTTTCGGTTCTTCTAATTCTATTCCCTTTTCCAGTAGATATTTACATGCCTCTTCAAAGTTAGAAACTCGGATGGCGATGTGGCATCCCTTATGCTCCGGCTTTTTCATTATCTCTATTCTTCCTGAACCTTGACCAGAAATGAAGAAGGACGAGCGGCCTTCAGTCTTAACGAAACCGAAGGTTTTTGCATACCACTCGGAGATATCGTCTCCTCTAGCTTTTCATTTGGATACAGCCCTATATGTTCAACTCCAAGGAACAATGGAGTCCCTCTTGCCTCTTTTATCAACCAGAGGCATTGTTCGACTTTCTTTGTAATCCCTTTAAAGTCACCTGCTTCCACCAATTCCTTAGTGATTAGCTTCGATCCCATTGCTAAACAGGCGGCACCCGCCTTAATCCATGCAGAAATACTTTCACGTGTGGGCTCAACTCCACCTGTGGGCATCAATTTCACCCAACTGCAAGGACCAAGCACATTCTTGATAAAGTTGGGTCCCCCTACCTCTTCACCTGGGAAAATTTTAACGATGTCAACCCCCATTTCCTCCGCCTGAGATATTTCAGAGGCACTCCCGCAACCAGGAAGATAGGCTATCTTGCGACGGTTGCAGACCTTCGCTATTTCTGGATTAAGAACGGGGCCTACGATAAAATTGGCGCCATTGTTAATGTAAAGCGCCGCCGTTGCCGGATCGATAATGGAACCTGCGCCTAGAATTACATCAGGAAGCTCTTTGTCGCACCATCTCGCCAAATCAGTAAAAACATGATAGGCAAAATCGCCTCGATTGGTGAACTCTACAATCTTTGCTCCACCATCGGCGCACGCCTGAACGATCTTCTTCGCAACTTCAACATCTTCATTATAAAAAATTGGAACCAATCCAACTTCTAGAATCTTGCTAATCACTTCATGCTTCAGAAACTTTGCCATCTTTCTATCCCTTCTCTTATTAACCATTTTATTGATTTATCTTGAAACCCTCCCGGAAACCGCTCCAGCCATCAAGTTTTCTACTTCCTCAACTTTAACAATGTTGAAGTCTCCGGGGATAGTGTGTTTCAAGCAGGATGCTGCAACCGCGAAGTTAAGTGCTTTCTGAAGGTCATCACTGTAGGTTAGAAGACCATAGATTAAGCCCGCCGCGAAGGCGTCCCCGGCTCCGATTCGATCAACAATGTGAGTTATCTCATAAATTGGAGCTGTATAAAACGTTTTGCCATCATATAAAACGCCTGACCACGTATTGTGGCTTGCGCTAATACTTCCTCGAAGCGTAATGGCCACCTTTTGAAGATTAT
>JBBIVD010000061.1:0-3934 GCA_037439925.1 Candidatus Bathyarchaeota archaeon | reverse complement strand
ATTTCTCCATTAATTTTTCGCAGACGAAACGATACTTCCCAGCTTCTACCTTACCCGCCATGACATCTACTCCTGGAGCTTTAATTCCAAATACTTTGTCTGCATCTTCCTCATTGCCAATTGCGATGTCTGCGTATTTTACAAGTTCGGACATCACCTCGCCTGCAGTTTTTCCCCAGTTCCAAAGGTTTTTACGATAATTCAGGTCGCAAGATACTGTTAGCTCCATTTCTTTGGCTTTCTTAACTGCCTCTAGGCAGGACTCCGCGGCCCCCTGACTAATGGCTGGTGTTATTCCTGTCCAATGAAACCAATGAGCATCATGGAAAACCTTCTCCCAATCGATCATTCCCGGTTTAATGGTTGCAATAGCAGAGTTGGCACGATCATAAATCACTTTGCTGCCCCTCTGAACAGCCCCTGTCTCCAGAAAGTAAATTCCCAATCTATCTCCGCCGCGAACGATTTTGTCCGTACCTACACCAAATTGACGAATAAAATTTAAACAGGCATCCCCTAAATCGTTTTGGGGTAAACGAGTTACATAGTCAACGGGTATACCATAATTTGCCAAGCTTACAGCAACATTGGCTTCTCCACCGCCAAATATCACGTCGAAAGACCTAGCTTGAACAAACCTTAGAAAACCCGGTGGCGAAAGACGCATCATGATCTCGCCAAAGGTAACAACCTTTTTATCCATCTTTCATAACCGTTCAAGTGTACAATCGCTTTTTATTTAATTTTTTCGTAATAACATACGGTTATAATGCGAGAAGATCCCTTATACCCGCCGTGGTAGATCATTTTAGATAACTAGCTATACCTGATACCATTGCTTCAACTAATTAGGTAATAACACCACTTTCAGGGTTTCTCTTCTCTCAACAAGTCTGAGACCTTCCGTAGCTTCAGTCATGGGGAGCTTGTGAGATACGAGTTCCTCAAATGGGTATTTCTTGCTTTGAACTAGTTTTATAGCTTGATGGAGATGCGACGTATCGCTTACCCAAATTCCCTGAATCCTTAAGTTTTTTCTACTTATAAATCGGTAACAATCAACCGAGGCCTCGCCGCTCGGCGCTCCAAACCCAGGAACCACGTATGTGCCTCCAATTCTGAGATGCCGAAGCCCTTCCATAAAGGATTGAACTGAACCGCTGCATTCGTATGCTACATCTACTCCACGCCCCTCCGTAATCTCATGTATTAGCGCTTCCCTTTCTTCCAATGTTGTTTTGGTGCGGTTAAGTGTCTCTGTTGCGCCAAACTTCTTGCACATGGCTAATCTCGCATCGGTTCCTCCAATGACGATAATCTCCGACGCTCCGTACTCCTTAGCAAAAGCAATGTGAAAGATTCCCAGCGGACCTGGACCCTGCACTAAGACAGCCTCACCTATCATCGGAGGGCGAAGTTCAAAACTATGGGCTGATGTGGCTCCTGAGCATGAGGCGGGGACCAGGGTTGCCGGGTCGATCTTCCCGTCTAACTTTATCACGTTCGTTCTTTTATCGAGCACTATGGCTTCAGAGTAGCATCCATTTAAGAAGGGATGAGTTGTACATGTTTTGGAGATTCCGTAAGTCCATCTGTTTACGCATAATGATGGGGTTTTATAGACCGTGCAGTAAAGACATTTGCCGCACGTGACCCCTCTATCCCATATTATGGGATCTCCAACGCTCAGAGGTTTCCCAAAAATGTCAACTTTTTCACCCGCAATCTCTTCTACGGTTCCTATGCCTTCATGGCCTAAAATGATGGGTAAAGAAACCCTAGGGTCCAGTCCCTTCCATATGTGAACATCAGAACCGCAGACGCCTGAAGCTGTGATTCTGACCAGAATCTCTCCGTTCTTTATCTTAGGATAACTGAAACTTCTTATCTGCAAAGCTTTATTAAATTCTGTGAGCACAGCTGCCCGTATCTTTCTCACCTTAAATTCGCCTCGCTATATCCAATTCAAGGATAAATTATCATTTTGGGTTTTCTAAACCGAATGGATAAATTTTCCCGGTCATTCCGAACTTCTATGATCTTTAACCATTCTTTATCGTTTCTCTCTGGGTAATCTGCTCGGTAGTGGCTTCCTCGAGTTTCCTTCCTAGTTAGCGCTGATTTCGTTATCGCAAGAGCCACTAATATCATATTCTTGAGCTCTAAAGCTCCAACAAGGTTCTCTTCATCGACACTCATTTTGGAACCAGTTATCTCTCGGTATTTCAGAAGCCTTTCAAGCGTTTCTCTCAAAGTCTCCTCTCTCCTAACCACCAAGACGTTACGCCACATCATTTGCTTAACCGCACTCCTAAGAGTTTCGACATCATATTTTCCACTCAACTTTGATAGAACCTTGATGCCCTCTTCAATTTTCTTCGCATCCTTAAGATCGACTTTCACTGTCAATTTTTTTGCCCTTTCAGCGGCATACTTTCCAGCTCTGGCTCCGAACACCTGACAATCAGCTAAAGAGTTGCCTCCCGGGCGGTCTGCTCCGTGTTGCCCCCCAGCAGCCTCTAATCCCGGAACGCCCGTTTCAGCTTTTTCATTTATGAGAATCCCGCCATTCATATGTTGCACCGCTGGGGCTATCTCCAGGGGCTCTTCTCTGATATCTACGCCATTATCCAAAAAGAACTTCAACGGGATCGAAGCTTGTTCCTCTATGATTTGCGCAGGGACATGTGACAGATCAAAGTAGACACATTGATTTCCAGTTCCTCTACCTTCCACTATTTCGGTATAGTTAGCTATATCGATGTAGCCTGAAGCGTTTCTCATGGTGAAAGGAAACGTCACGGACTTGAGTCGATACACTTCCTCCACGTTAAGTCTTTCAGGCAGGTATCTCGTTAGGTATTCTTCGCCTCTCCTGTTGAGTAGCTTTGGACCGAGTCTCCATAAGACGCCTCCAACATCAAATTTGAAGGGAGTAACTACGCAAGGTCCTATCTGCATGAATTCCATATTTACGAGGCTGGCCCCCGCTCGAAGTGCCATCGCGTAACCGTCTCCCGTCATTCCCGAGGGAAAAACATTGTGAAGGAATAGCTGTCCATGTCCACCTGTGGCTATGATCGTTGATTTCGCGGTAAAGACCGTTGTTTCTAGTGTGTTTATGTCAATTCCTACCGCTCCCGCCACCCATCCATTACTCTTTATCAGGTCGACCGCCATCACGTTTTCAATTACTCTTATGTTCCTCTCTTCCACCACTTTTTTCAATGCACCCATGATTTTTTTTCCAGTGTCAAATCCAGTTCCGCAAGCTCTAGCATAGGTTGCGCCGTCAGACATGAATTGGCGGGGTTTCCCATCAGGCTGCTTCAGGAAGTCGACGCCCCACTCCATTAGCTCCTTGAAACGGCTTGGAGACTCGTACGCAATTATTTTAGCCAAGTTTTGATCGCATACATATGCACCTGTCTTCACTATGTCGTGGAAATGAGCCTCACAGCTGTCTCTAGGATCAGCTATGCCTAACGCCACCGCGTAAGCCATCCATTCCGAGGCCGAGTTTGGAGTGCAGCCCGATTCCCCATACAGCCCTTTACAGATCATGGTGGTCTCCGCTCCTAGTTTGTCCGCCTCTATGGCTGCTCTTGACGCTGCACCGCCGCCGCCAATTACCAGAACATCTGTCTTAACAATATTCTCTGACAAGGCAAACACCACATTAATTAAGGAACAGCCTTCAAGGTTATTTTTGTTTCTTGACGATTTTCTTACTGCTAGAATCCTTAAATTTTTCGCACAGTCAAGCTTTTCCTTTGGTAAGGAAAATACAATAGGATGGAAAAGAGAATCATGGTCGACCCATCCCCCCTTGAATTTGCGAGCGTCAATTTTTCAAAATCCCCTGATTGCATCCCATATTCGATGGAGAACAAAGGATAAAAAGGATAAGGAAATCCTTAAAGGACCTTAAGAT
>JBBIVD010000060.1:0-7053 GCA_037439925.1 Candidatus Bathyarchaeota archaeon | reverse complement strand
AACTGCTATGGAAACAGGCCTAAACTATGTGTATGTTGGCAACGTTCCTGGGCACCGCTACGAGAACACATACTGCCCCAACTGTAAAGCCCTAGTGATTAAGCGTTTCAGCTTCGAAATCGTGAAGTGGCACCTAACAAAAGACATGAAATGCCCAGAATGCGGACAAGCCATAGCCATAAAAGGCGAGTTTCATCCAGGCGGACTTTCCTACCCCTACGCCGTAATTTAAAGCTCTATGGTTTTTAGTGTTTGATATGATTCTTCAATCATTTTTTGTATGTCTAGCTTTTTTTCTGCGTCCATCACTTCTTGAAGGTCGGCTGATGTTGCTGGCTTGTTTGGGGCCGCTGTGCAGCCTTTAGCCTCTTGAATTGAGATTTCGTATGTTCCGATTTTTCGCGCCAGCTCCTCTGTTTCTGTTTTGTCGAAGCCTAGGAGCGGTCTGTGGATGGGATATTTCGTTGCGGCTGACGTTAATACTCTCAGGTTTCTTAGTGTTTGGCTTGCTTGTTCTCCTAGGGCTTCTCCTGTCACTATGCCTTCGGCGCCTTCTAAGTTGGCTATTATTTCGGCTAGGCGGTACATCATACGCTTACAGAGTATGCATGTGAATCGTTCTGGGCATTTTTCCTTGAATTCGGCGAGGTTTTTACCATGCGAAACTATGTATACTCTGTTTGAGAAGCCTATTGCCCAATCGAAAAGAACCTCAGCGTTTTTCAGCGCTCGGTTAGTGGTGCTTTCATCCGTGAAAGGTGCACAATCGAAGTATATGGGAATTATGGGGCATCCTCTTTTCATGGCTAGCCAGCAGGCGACGGGAGAATCTATGCCTCCGCTCAGTAGGCAAACGACCTTAGGCTGGGTTCCAAGCGGTAAGCCTCCAGCCCCTTGGATCGTCTCCGTGTATAGGAAGGCGCTCTCGTCCCTAATTTCGATTCCTAATTTAACTTCAGGGTTTTTCAGGTCGACTTTTAAGTTCAGTTCGGAAAGCTCAGTTAGGATTCGGCGTCCAACCTCTTCGCAAACGTTCACGCTCGTGTAGGAATGGCTTCCAATTCTTCTACATTTGACTGCGAAACTGTTTCCCTTGCGAAGGCGGGAAAAAGCCAAAGAAAGGCTGGTTGAAATTATGTCGTCGAGTTTAGAGGTTGTTTCTACGGCTGGAGAAAGAGAAGACACCCCGAAAACTTTTGAGAGCTTAACCGAAGCTTCTGTCGGCGATGGAGTTTTTAGGTAAAGCCTCCCGTATTTTCGGACAATTTTATCGTAGGGAATCTTATGCTGAATCAAGGCGCTCTTCAAATTGTTCACTAAGCGGCGCTCGTAGGTTTTCCTCGTCCAAGCGGCTTTTATGCCTATTTCTCCCCCAAGACGGATAATAACGGAGTCGAAGTCTTCGGTATCGGCGGGCTCCACGGAAATCCCTTTCTCCTCTGTCTATATGAATTATGACTTTAAATAATTGTTGAATACGCATTAAGGCTATTCACTAGCCAATTATACTTGTGGAGAAGACTAAACCATTTAAATTTCCTTGATCATTTACTCTTTACCATGGAGTTGAGAATTTGGCGTCTGAGGAATTGATAAGAATGCTTAGGGAGCAGCAGAGGCTTGAACAGAAGACGATAGATTCCTTAAGCCCCTTCGTAAACGAAACGAAGAATAGCGTAATAAGATTGTTTCTGAATCGCCTAGTTTTGGATTCGATGAAGCACGTGGACATTTTGCAGGCGGCAATAGACCTAAACATGGGCGTGGTGGTCTCCGAAATCGACAAAAACCGAATGAAAAAGGGATTAATGGAGCACATTAAAAACGAGGAGTCCATGCTGAAAGGCATAGAAAACTTAGCTGCAAAAGTCGAGGATAAAAGAACGAAGTTTCTGCTTCAACAAATCGCCGACGACGAGAAAAGACATCACCAAATACTGAAAGAACTGCTCAAAATCGTGGAGAAAATAGAGAACATACGAGACGAAGACTGGTGGAACCTATACTACGACAGAGCCGAATGGCTCTTCTAATTCAAATTGCCCGAGGAGGCTGAGAAAGCAGGGTGTCTTTAGTCGACGTAATAATCAGTCGAAGAAGCATAAGAAAATACGAGAAAAGAAATGTTCCAGAAGACGTTATGAACAAAATTCTCGAAGCTGGAAGGCAGGCTCCTTCTGCGGGCAACGCACAGCCGTGGCACTTCATCGTAGTAACCGATCCTAAGGTCAAGGAGAAACTGTCTCAGAGAATATGGAGCACGTTCATCAAAGACTCAGCCTTTACGGTTGTGGGCTGCGGATACGTCGGCGACGAATATGGACGTAAATGGTCAACCGTCGACACAGCCATCGCCCTACAAAACATGGTCATTGCGGCGTGGAGCCTAGGCGTAGGCTCATGTTGGGTAGGCGCCTTCCAAGAGGAAGAAGTTAAGAGGCTTCTGGGTATTCCAGACGAGTGGAAAGTCGTAGCCATGGTCGCCTTCGGTTATCCCGCCGAAAAGCCTGGAACAAAAACGAAAAAGCCTCTAAACGAAATTGTAAGCTACAACAAGTTCTAAGTAGCCGATTTCCGAATTTTGTCGGCTACGGCGTCGCCGACCTCACTTGTTTTCGAAGAGCCGCCTAAGTCCTGCGTTAATGTCTTTCCTTCTTTGAGTGTCTGGTCCACGGCTTTTTCAATTCGGTCGGCCGCTTCCCCAGCGGATTTGTCCTTATGCCTGTCAGCCAGCCATTCTATGAGCATTTTAGCCGAGAGGATGGCTGCCATTGGATTGGCTACCTGCTTACCGTAATATTTTGGGGCGCTTCCATGAATGGGTCTGAACATGCCGTGTTCGTCCCCGACTTCGGCGCTCGGCGCTAGCCCTAAGCCTCCTTGAATTTGGGCTGACATCTCGGAGATCACGTCTCCGAAAAGGTTCGTTGTCACGACCACATCATAATATTCTGGGCGCTTTAATATCCACTGTGTCCACGCATCTATAAGTGCATAGTCCTTTTCAACGTCTGGATAGTTTTCGGCGACTTCGTTGTAGACCTTTCTAAAAAGTGCGCAGCTCGCTAGAACAGTGCTCTTGTCAACGCACGTCACCCTTAATTTTCCGTCTAAGGGGGCTCCTTTTCCCCTTTTCCTGCAGAGCTCAAAGGCATACTTAACGATTCTTTCAGCTCCTTTCCTCGTCACTATTTTCACATCTACGGCTACTTCGTCTGTTTCAGCCCGTGTGAGAACCCCTCTAATCGGCGCGTAAAGGTCCTCAGTGTTCTCCCTCACAATAACGAAGTCTATGCCGCCGGGCTTCTTCCCAGCTAGGGGGCATTCGACGTTTTCCCTCAATTTAACAGGTCTAACATTAGCATACAAGTCGAGGGCACTTCTGAGAATTCGATGCACGTAGACAATGTGCTCAAGTCCCTCTACGCCAGGCAAACCCACGGCGCCATACAAAACGGCGTCAGACTTCTTGCACTCTTGAAGGGCTTCCTGCGGCCACGGTTTTCCAATTTTCTTATAATATTCGAAGCCACATTCGAATTCGATGAAGTCGAGCCTCAAGCCCGTTACGGTTTCTTCAGCCGCTTTAACCGCTTTAACCGCCTCTGGGATAACCTCTCGGCTTACGCCGTCGCCTGGCAGAACAACTATCCTATATTTTCTAGGCATCAGACTTCCCTCTCTTCAAAGGTTTCCTCACTGCATCATTGAAGCCAGCCTAATAAAACCATTTTGTTAATGTAATCAACGTTTAATAAGCGTCTCATGGAGAGATATTCTCTATGCCAATAGAAAACATTTACGAATACATTAATGCGAACTCTCAGGAATTTGTTAACGACCTTGTTCGACTCGTGAGGCAGCCGAGCGTCTCAGCCACAAAAGAAGGAATCCAGGAGTGCGCGGGATTAACGGCGGAAATAATGGAGAAAGCCGGAATCTCCACTAGGATAATTCCCGAAGAAGAAGGCAACCCCGTAGTTTATGGAGAGGTTAAATCGGAAAAATCTCGAAAAACGCTTCTGTTCTATGACCACTACGATGTTCAGCCGCCCGAGCCCCTCGAAGAGTGGATATGCGCTCCTTTCAGCGGCGAAATCCGTGAAGGAAAAATTTACGGCAGGGGAACATCCGACAATAAAGGAGACCTTATCTCGAGAGTGAAAGCTGTTCAGGCTTACTTGGAAACCGTGGGCTCAGTTCCGGTTAACATAAAATTTTTGGTCGACGGCGAAGAGGAAATCGGCAGTCCGCACCTCCCACTTTTCATTAAGAAACATAGGGAGCTTTTGTCGGCTGACGCCGCGATATGGGAGTTCGGGAAAACCGACCGTAAGGGGCGTCCATGCATATACCTCGGCCTTAAGGGAGTTCTGACAGTTGAGCTTAGGGCTAGAGGCGCTTCAAGGGATGCTCACTCTTCGCAGGCTCCACTCATTCCTAACCCTGCTTGGCGCATAGTTTGGGCTTTGGGCACTTTGAAAAATGAGAGGGAGAAAATTCTCATCGAAGGTTTTTACGATGAGGTTGAGCCGCCGTCGGCTGAAGAAATCAAATGTCTCAGAAACATACCATTCGAAGAGGAAGAGGAAAAAAGGGACTTAGAACTGAAAAGCTTTCTCGGCAATTTATCTGGACTGAAAGCCCTGAAAGCTCTCCTCTACCAGCCGACCTGCACCATTAACGGCTTACTTTCGGGATACACTGGCACAGGACCAAAAACCGTTCTGCCCAGTAGGGCTATGGCTAAACTTGACTTCCGTCTCGTTCCGCGGCAGATGCCGAACGAAATCCTTGAGAAACTCAGGAAACACCTTGCGAAGTGGGGGTTCGGAGACATAGAAGTAATTGAGCACGGTTCAACTGAGCCGACGAAAACGCCGATTACGGACAGTTTCGTTCAAATTGTAATCAAAACCGCGGAGGAGGTCTACGGCATGAAGGCGGTTGTTTATCCCACGAGCGCTGCTTCTGGACCTATGCATCTATTTCGAAACTGGCTCGGCTACCCAGTGGTTTCAGTCGGCTGCGCACACGCTGAATCGCGGGAGCACGCCCCGAACGAGAATATCACACTAGAAGGCTTCGTGAAGGGCACGAAATTCATAGCCGCCATAATACATTATTTTAGTCTTTCTTAGGGCTGAAGGTCGGGCTAGGGTGTTCCTGCGAGGGCTGTTTCAAAAACTTCCTTCACTATCCTTAAAACTCTATCTAACTGTCCAGTGTAAAGTCCAAGCGTGAGGAAGGTTATGCCTAAAAGCAGTAAGAGGGAACCTATGACTCTCCGCTCCGACACGTCCATAAGCTGACTTCTCCATTATGCGAGATAATTAGCGGATTGACAATAATTTAAAGTCATCGATTTTGGCATTAAAAGCTAAATGGGCTAAAGGCTTTTAGCCTCGCATAGCAAAATTGTAAGCGTATGACAATTGAAACGTGGCTGTACAGTTTACTCAGCGTCTTAATTGTTAGTTTAATCTCTTTAGTCGGCGTATTAACCATTTCAATAAAGGAGCGGCAGCTTCGGAGCGTTCTCCTTTTACTTGTCAGTTTTTCAGCTGGAGGACTCTTCGGAGACGCCTTCATTCACTTAATTCCTGAAGCGGCTGAGGAAAGCGGCTTCGGCTTAAACGTGTCTATTTATGTTCTGGTGGGCATAATGACCTCGTTTATTGTTGAAAAACTCCTCTGCTGGAGGCACTGCCACATACCAACATCCGATGAGCATCCCCATCCGTTCGCATACATGAACCTTTTCGGCGACTCAATTCACAACTTCATAGACGGACTCATAATAGCTGGAAGCTACCTTGCAAATTTGCCCTTAGGCATAGCCACCACTCTAGCCGTAATTTTCCATGAAATTCCTCAGGAAATAGGAGACTTCGGAATTCTCTTATATGGAGGCTTCAAAAAATCTATGGCTCTGCTTTTGAACTTTTTAACCGCACTCACGGCTTTGCTCGGAGCCCTCGTGGCTCTGTCCCTAGGCTTCTACATGGAGAATTTCACTCTCTTTTTGGTGCCTTTCGCTGCTGGAGGCTTCATCTACATAGCTGGCTCAGACCTTATTCCAGAGATGCATAAGGAGGTTAAGCCTTTGAAATCCGTGGCGGAGTTAACGGCTTTCATCCTTGGGATTTTAGTTTTGCTTTCGCTCACATTTCTAGAGTGAGCCTTAATGAAGACTTATTATTGCTTCAATTGTAATTAGGCATTAAAATTAACGGGGATGCGAAAATGAGTGTGAAAGTGCCCGTGATAGTCGTGGTAGGCAGTAAGGCTTCGGGAAAAACAACTGTAGTGGAGGGCTTAGTTCGAGAGTTAACGAAAAGGGGCTATCGAGTAGCCACTGCGAAACATGTGGACATAAAGGGCTTCTCAATGGACGCAGAAGGAAAGGACACTTGGAGACATTCAACCGCAGGCGCAAACCCCGTGGTCAGCGTCTCCGACGTAGAAACCGCCATACTCATAAAAAACGTGGGAGGCGAGTTTTCCCTAGACAGAATTTTTAGGCTCATGCCGCAAGTCGACATCATTGTGCTCGAAGGCTTCTCTAGGCTGGTTTTAGGCGAGGAACACGTAGGCAAAATATTGTGCGTCAAAAACATGAAAGAATACGAGGACTATCGCCGAAAATTAAAAGGGGAAATCATAGCCTTCTGCTCCATCCAATCCATGGAGCCGCCGATTTTGAGAATAAAAGAAGACGTTTCAATTTTGGTTAATCGAACACTGAAATTCGTCGAAAAATGGATGAAAATCTCGAAAACGCTTGACCGCCTTCCTGGACTCGACTGCGGAAAATGCGGTTACAAGTCATGTGAAGAATTGGCAGCGGCTATATACTCTGGCAAGAAGAAAATAAGCGACTGCACTCCTTTGAGGCTTAAGTCGGAGCTTAAAACAAAAATAATAATTAATGACATTACAAGATCAAGTCTTAAAAAATGTTTTGAAAAAAATAAAACCTAGTAGAAAAGAAGAAAAGAAATTAAAATCTCTGAGTATTAAAGCTTTGAAAATAGCTAATGAAGAAGTTTC
>JBBIVD010000059.1:1735-7074 GCA_037439925.1 Candidatus Bathyarchaeota archaeon | reverse complement strand
TTCACCCCTAAGCCTACCGAAGGAAGGGGCTATGAGGAAAGCTGACAGAGAAATGTATAGACGTGGATACCCCGTTTTCCCCCCACGTTTCCCAGCCATGGAAAAATTAACCTTACGGGCAATGAAATTAACTCAGCAAATCATGGATAGAGGATTTGGATTCAAAGTGATTGAGGTTCATCCGGCGTCAACTCGTAAAGCGCTAGAAATGCCCACGAAAGAATGGAGCGAAATTCAAGAAATCTTCATAAGCATAGGACTGGAAGGAGACATTAAAACGCGGGCTTTAACGCCCCACGAAATCGATGCGGTTACAGCCTCTCTGACGGGCTATCTTTATCTTCAAGGAAAAATTGAATTGGTTGGAGACAGCGAAGAAGGATATATTGTTGTTCCCGTGAAAAGGGAATGGAGGAATCTTCAGCTTTGAGTGAAATGCTTCAGAAGGCGGTTGCCCTTACCATTTCGTCGGGTTATCAACTCGACAAGGAAGCCTTCGATTTCCTTGAAGCAGTTTCCAAAAATGATAAGGATCCAGTTAAGCTGATGGAGGCTGTAGTTAAACGAGTGGAAAGCTTATCTGAGAAGCCCTTTTTTATCGGGCGAAGTTTTTTGGAGGAAACACTTAGAGAGGTTTTCCCCAGAGAGGAAGAGGCGAAGCCCCCTTCGTTGCCACCCATTATGGAGGCAAAGGAAGTTTTTCATGCTTTTGCGAGGGGCGTGGAGGCAGATGTTAGGGTTGTGGAGGACCCTACGGAAAAAATATGTGGATCGGGATCCATTGAGGAGTTTTTAGAGTATTTTCAAGACCGTTTCAGGCGGATGCAGAGAATTCTGAGGCGGAGGATGGATGCTAAGGACGCTTCTTCCATATCGGAGGCGCTTAAGGCTTCGGTTAATTCGAAGGTTAAGGTTATTGGCATGATAACTGAAAAGCGGGAACAAAAAGGGAGGCTTTTTTTAAGAATTGAGGACTTAGAAGCCACGGCTACTGTGCTTGTGTCTTCGAACGCGCCTTCCGAAGTCTTAGAAAGGGCACGCATGCTAATGCTTGATCAAGTTATTTGCATAAACGCCATAAAAGGAAGGAACGATCTGCTCATCGCCGAGGATTTCGTTTGGCCCGATGTGCCTCAGAAAAATCCGCAGAAGGCTTCCGTGCCCGTCTATGTGGCGCTCACGTCTGACCTGCATGTTGGAAGCAAGTTATTCATGCGAAAGGCATTTAATCGTTTTATCTCGTGGTTAAACGGAAAGTTCGGAGACGGAAACCAAAGAAAACTTGCCAGCCACGTTAAGTATATAGTTATTGCTGGCGACATTGTGGATGGAATAGGCATATATCCTGGACAGAGGAAGGAGTTGGCGATAAGGGACGTTTATGCGCAGTATAGAGAGGCATCGAGGCTAATTGAGCAGATTCCAGACTACATTGAGCTTATAATCATACCTGGAAACCATGACGCATCTAGGAAAGCGTTGCCGCAGCCCGCTTTGCCTAGGGACTACGCTGAGCCATTATACGAGGCAATCGAAGTTCGTTCACTTGGAAACCCTTGCGTAGTGCGCCTTCACGGAGTTGAATTGCTTCTTTATCATGGACGCAGCTTAGACGATGTAATCGTGTCGGTTCCGAACATGAGCTTTCACGCGCCAGATAAAGCCATGAAGCTCCTTTTGCAAAGCAGACATTTGGCGCCTATTTATGGGAAGAAAACGCCCATTGCCCCAGAAAAAAGGGATTTCATGGTTATAGAAAATCCGCCAGACATTTTTCAGTGTGGGCATGTGCACGTTTTTGGATATGATAACTATCGGGGAACTCTCCTAGTGAATTCTGGCGCATGGCAGAATCAAACTGAATATCAAAGGAAAATGGGGTTAGCTCCGACTCCGGGAATAATCCCTATCGTAAACCTTCAAACACTCCACGTGACAACGGTTGACTTCACTATGCCTAATTAGGCTCCCTATCTATAGCATACGCAGGTAAGGATTGTACTTCCTTTAGACTTCAGATCAATAGTTCTCTAGTCGCCCGCTCATTTACTTTGCAGGCGTCTCTGAGTTTCTTCTATTCTCATCCTTACGGCTTCTTTGATAAATTCGCTTCTAGAGGTGTAGCCGAGCCCTGGAGTTGCAATGATCTTGTCCACGTTTTCAAGCAGGTCTTCTGGCAGCTGAACCGTCTTCCAACTTTTAGTTCCTGTCCCTCGCACCATTTCACTTCACTTCGCACATTTTAATCCAAATTCGTTTGCAGGTGGATTAAAGTGAGAACGGGGATATACTTATATATTTTTCGATGAGTAAAAGACTTATAGGTATGTATTGCTCTAAAAGCTCGGTTGCCTTCGCTAGCGAATAATAAGGATTAGCATGTTGGAGAATATGGACATGGTTTAGGAAACATTTATTTCAAGGCAGGCTTATAACGAACCGTTCACAAGTCAGCGAGGGTGGATCGTGGTGTTTAATGGGGCGAGTTGCTAAAGGCGTAAAATGCAGTGTTGTTGGATGCGGGGAGGATGCAGTTCGCTCCCTCTCGGCTGATAAGGTTAATGCCTCAGGTTTAAAGGTGGGCGAGGTAAGGCGGGCTTACCTCTGCAAAAGGCATTATAAAGAATACAAGAAGGAAACTAGGAAGGAGAAGCTACTGGAAAAGTGGAGGTATAGAGGCTGATTTAACACAAGACTATTTGCGGACTTATTCTATTTGTAAAGGTTAAAAGGGGCTAAGAGCGAATTGAGGATACTTCAACTTCACTCAGACTTCATAGAATATGAGCCTGTAAGGAAAGAAGTTAAAATAGCAGAGGAAACCGAGAAGAAAACTTACCGTCTAGAGGAATTAGCCGTCCTATTCACATGTGTTGAGGAGAGCGACAACGAAGCCGTCGCTGAAAAAGCTATAGAAGAAATAAAATCATCCCTAGAAAAACTGAGAGTTAACCGAATCTTAATTTATCCCTACGCTCACCTAAGCGACAACTTGGCAAACCCAAGCAAAGCATTAAGAATCTTGAAGAGGATGGAAAGCCACGCGAAAGAGATAGGCATAGAAACCTACAGAGCGCCATTCGGCTGGTGCAAATCTTTCCAAATAAAAATAAAGGGGCATCCGCTGGCTGAACAGTCAAAGGTTTTCCTGCCTGAAAAAATAAAGAGAGAGAAAAAGGTTGAGTGGAAAACTCCTAAGCCAGAGTACCTTATATTAAAAACCGACGGCGAAACGGTGGAACCAGAAAATTACAAGTTCAAAGACGGCGAAGAGGATTTTGAACTTCTCGTGAAAAAGGAAGCTTTCAAGGAGGAAGCCGCTGGCGGCGGAGAGCCGAGAATCATTGAAATTTTGAAGAGATTCGGATTCGAATGGGAGCCAAGCTCTGACTCTGGGCATATGCGCTATGGTCCCAAGGCAGCCCTAATGATTGACTTAGTTGGAGACTATGCATGGCAGAGCGTAAACGAGCTAAATGTTCCGAGCTTTTCCATAAAAGGAACTAACCTGTTTAACTTGAATGTTCCTGCGATTAAGGAGCATGCGGACTTGTTCGGAGAAAGACTTTATACAATCCGAATTGACAATGAAGAATACATTCTAAAATACGCAGCCTGCTTCCAACAGTTCTCAATGCTAAAAGACTGGGCTATCAGCTATAGGCAGATTCCCTTCGGCATGTTCGAAATCGCGGATAGCTACAGGCTGGAGCAGTCAGGCGAATGCCTACTAGGATTTAGACTTAGAAGATTTTACATGCCAGATTACCACATATTCTGCGAGGACCTAGAACAAGCTAAGCAGATTTCAGTGAAAGTCCACCGAAAAATTTACGAAAAAATAAGGGAAATGGGAAGAGAATACTTTTCCCTCTACAATTTAACCCAAAGCTTCTTCGAAGAAAACAGAGAATTCCTCAAAAGCCTCGCAGAAATCGAGAAAAAACCAATTTTATTGCATTTCGTTCCAGAAGGCAAATACTACTGGGTCATAAACATAGAATACAACATTATCGACGAGCTTAAAAGACCTAGGGAAATTGCAACATGCCAAATCGACATAGGAAACGCAAAGAGATTTGGGATAAAATACACAGACGAAAAGAAAAGGGAAATTTATCCGCCAATATTGCACATTGCAGTTTTAGGGGGAATAGAAAGATACATTTTCACGGTTTTCGACACCGCCTTGAGGCAGAAGAATCCAATTTTACCGCTTTGGCTTTCCCCAATCCAAGTTAGGGTTATCCCGGTCTCTGACAAATTCCTCGAAGACGCCCAAAGAATAGCAGATGAAATTGAGAAAAACCAGATAAGAGTCGACGTAGACGACCGACAGTTGACGCTGCAGAAAAGGATCAGAGAAGCGGAAATGGAATGGATCAACTACGTAATTGTTTTCGGCCAGAAGGAAATCACTTCTGGAGTACTCTCCGTAAGAGACAGAAAAGCCGGAAAGCTTAGGGAAATGACGCTCAGTGAATTAATAAAGGAAATAAAAGAAAAAACTAAAGATAAGCCATTCAAGCCCCTAACGCTTCCGAGGCTTCTGTCTAAAAGCCCCAAATTCCATGGATAAAGTTAAAACTAAAATCAATCAAAGATTCGTCGGATGATTAATGAAAACCCTGCTGCTAACTGAAAAAGAAATAGCGCCCCTTTTGTCCATCGGCGAAGCCATGGAAGCCGTTGAAAAAGCTTTCAGGGAAAAAGCTTTAGGCCGTGCGCAAATGCCACCTAAACCATATCTTTTCTACACTAAATATAACGGCGATTTGAGGACTATGCCCTCCTACCTCGAGGAACTCGATATTTCAGCGGTGAAAATCGTTAACTCCCACCCAGAAAACCCGAAGAGGCATAACCTTCCAGCGGTCATGGCGACAATAATTCTAGTAGACCCGAAAAACGGCGCACCCCTAGCCATAATGGGAGGCACCCACATAACTGCCATGAGGACAGGCGCGGCTGGAGGCATAGCGGCGAAACATCTCGCCAGAAAGGAGTCTAAAGTCGTTGGACTCGTGGGAGCCGGCGCACAAGCCAAGACGCAATTAATGGCGCTTCTTTCCCTTTACGGAAAACTCGAGGAAGTTAGGGTCTGGAGCCGAACGAAACAGACTAGAGACGCATACATTGCAGAGATGAAGCCGAAATGCGACGAAAACACCGAAATGATCCCCGTAAATTCAGTCAAAGACGCAGTCGAAGGAGCAGACATAATCGTCACAACCACGCCTTCGAGAAAACCCATAGTCTCAAACAAATGGATTAATCTAGGCACGCACTTCAACTGCATCGGGGCGGACGCGCCAGGCAAACAGGAACTGGACCCGATA
>JBBIVD010000059.1:0-1722 GCA_037439925.1 Candidatus Bathyarchaeota archaeon | reverse complement strand
CGAAAATAGTCGTCGACGACTGGGAACAAGCGTCCCACGGCGGAGAAATCAACGTTCAATTAGCCAAGGGAATCATAAGCAAGGAGAACATATGGGCTGAAATAGGGGAAATAGCAGCTGGCTTAAAGCCAGGACGAGTCTCATCTGAAGAAGTAACTGTTTTCGTGTCAACGGGCCTAGCCGTACAAGACGCCGTAACAGCGCACCTAGTCTACAAAAAGGCTTCAGCCAAGAAAATAGGGCGACTTGTCGAAATCCTATAATTTTAAGCCTTGCCTAAATCTGAACTAGCGTAGATTCTTCCGCCGTATAGCCCCTTACACTGTGCACTGCGATTATTAGAGTTCTCCCTTCATAGTCATCCCAATCCCATAAACAATAGAAGGTGTGAGATTCGCCTGGATTGAGGATGAGGAGCTCACCAACGTCAATTGTTTCTAGGACTGTTCCGTTTTGCAGAGCCACGGTTACAAATCTAATGAGATCGTAGGTAAGAGATGAATTAAAATTTTTAACAGTGACGTTGAAGTGATAAGTGTCATTGGCGTTGCCGAACCTAACTTCCGTGATATCTAGGATAACGGGCGGAGGAGTAACCTTATGACAATCAAGTATATGGCCTTCACGAGTGTAAACAGTAATAACTACGGCCTCGTTTCGGCAATTCGTCCAATTCCATTGACATTTGAACGTTTCAGAAACGTTGAAGTCAAGCCTAACGGGCAGCTCAGGAGTAACGTTAGCTATTGGAATGGTTTCATCTTTTACTGTTACAGTTATACTTGTTATGTTAACGCAACGGTCGGGGTGAGGACCAAAATTTTTTATGGTAACGTTAAAGTAGGTGGTGTCGGCGGGGTCGAAAAGGGCTTCTGTAACGGTTAGGTTTATCCATGAAGGAGTAGTGTATTGGGATTCCAGAGTGTAGCCTTGTAAGGTGTATACGGTTATAACGGTGCCATTATTTGGAAACTCTATCCAGTTCCACGGACATACAAACACAGCCGACTCATTTGGAAGAAGAAGAGTAGGAGGAACATCAATTGACTTCAAGAGGGCCCCGCTCAATTGTAGAGTTACATCCACTCTTGAGACAACAACATAATCGATTGAGAACTCGGAGTTTTCAACCGTAACAGTGAAGTGGGTTGAGTTGGCAAGGTTGAAATCAATTTTCATGGTCAACTCTACGGGTGGAGGGGTAACCTCAGAATAAAATGCGATGTAGCCTTCTGCAGTGTACACGGTGACATTAACACTTTTGCCGCGGTAGTAGGTCCAATCCCATGAGCAAATAAACGTAGTTAAATTGCTTGGATAAAGCGGATGTGGAAGAGAAGGCTCAACACCGGCTATTGTTTGCTTAGTTCCATTTTCCATCGTCACTTCTATTTTGGTTATGTTAACGGATGTCGGAGACAGCTCAGGGTTTTTGACCGTTACGTTAAAGGTGGTTGTGTCGGTCTCGTCAAATATAACTTCGGTTATGGTTAGGTTCACCCAGAGAGGAACGGTTAAAGTGTAATTCGAAGTATAGCCCTGTAAAGTATATACGGTGACCGTGGCATTCTGGCCCTGAAAGGCTGTCCAGTTCCAGGGACAATTGAATTCAACTTGGCTGCTTGGAAGAAGCGAATATGGAAGAGCAGGAGTCGCATTTTCTATGATTATCTCTTCATGAGCCATCGTGGTCACATTTATTTGCGTGATGTTAACGTAAAC
>JBBIVD010000058.1:472-7112 GCA_037439925.1 Candidatus Bathyarchaeota archaeon | reverse complement strand
GATTTCAGGAGGAGGATCGAGTTTAATGCCTCTGCCCCGTCAGGGAATCAGCCTAACCGACAAGAAAAAGGTCACTGAAGCCCTACTGAAGTCTGGAGCTACGATTAATGAGGTTAACTCTGTTCGTAAGCACATCTCGGATTTTAAGGGCGGACTACTGGCGAAAAGGGCGCATCCAGCCACTGTTATCAGCCTTTTACTCTCCGACGTGGTAGGAGACCCACTGGACGTTATAGCCTCAGGACCCACGGTTCCAGATTCAACCACGTTTAAAGACGCCGTCGAAGTTCTGAAAAAGTATAGACTATGGAATGAAACTCCAAACTCAATAAGGAAGATTCTGCTTGAAGGCGAAAAAGGACTTATTCCAGAAACCCCTAAGCCTGGCGACACCGCTTTCCAGAAGGTTCATAACTTCATTATAGGCAACAACCGTTCAGCGAGCCTAGCCGTATGCCAAAGGCTTAGGGACGCTGGCATCAATGTATTATTCCTAACCTCCCACATGGAGGGCGAAGCCAGACACGTGGGTGCAATGCTCGCCTCCTTGGCTAAAGAGATTTCAGCCTCAGGGAACCCTGTCTCGAAACCTGCCGCTCTCGTCGTCGGCGGAGAAACCACTGTAACTGTTGTCGGCAAGGGAAAGGGTGGAAGAAACCAAGAGATCGCCCTCGGCGCTGCATTGAAAATGGACGGGCTTGAAGGAGCAGTTGTCGCTTCGATAAGCACGGATGGAATAGATGGGCCGACCGACGCTGCAGGAGCCCTAGCTGACGGAAAAACCTTACTTCGTTCTAGGGAACTTGGACTAAAAGCATATGAGTTTCTGATGAACAATGATTCTTACAGTTTTTTCGCGGAGTTGGGCGACCTCATATTCACTGGGCCAACGGGCACAAACGTTAATGACGTTTCAATCGTCGTCGTTACCTAGTCGTAGGCTTATGCGAGTTGTCGCTACGACTTGGACAGATTTTCGGCTATTTCCCTTACGGCTGATGTGAGCTTGTCTATTTCTTCCTTTGTATTGTAGAAGTATGTGGAGGCTCGGACGCTTTCAGGCTTTCGAATAATGTTCTTCATGAGGGGGAGGGCGCAGTGGTGCCCAGACCTTACCATTATGTTCGCTGAAACGTCTAGGGCTAGGGCTACGTCGTGAGGATTCAATTCGCCAACGTTAAAGGGCATAATTCCTAGTCTATGCTCAGGCTCGGGACCATAAACCTCAACGCCTCGAATTTCGCTTAGGCCCTTATACATCCGCTTATTCAACTCCTTCTCATAGCCTTCAATGTTCTTCATTCCGATTTTCTTCAGATAATCAACAGCGGCTCCGAGTCCGATGGTCTCTCCGATAGCGGGAGTCCCAGCCTCGAACCGCATGGGACTCTTATCCAGCGTGTAGGATTCTAGGCTTACGTCGGCTATGGTTCCTCCACCTATGCAGAGGGGCTCAACTTCCTCGATTAATTCCTCTCGAATATAGAGGGCGCCGGACCCTGTTGGAGCGCACATTTTATGACCTGAAAAAGCGAGGAAGTCACATCCGATTTTTCGCACGTCCACTTCCATGTGCGGAACGGATTGCGCAGCGTCTATGAGGACGCAGGCTCCGTGCTCATGCGCTATTTCGGAGATTTCCCTGACGGGTGTGATTACGCCTAAAACATTCGAGACGTGGGTAACTGCGACCAGCTTGGTTTTGTCGTCTATTGTTTTTTCAAAGTCTGACAATTCGAGAATCCCCTGTGCGACGGGTTCCCTAGGCTTAACGATTGCGATGTCTAGACCATGCCTTTTCTTAGCTCGAAGCCAAACGATGAAGTTGGAATGGTGCTCAAGAATGGAAGTAACTATCTTATCGCCCCTTTTCCATTTTAGGCTGTTTGCCACGAGGTTTATTCCCTCGGTTGTATTCCTGGTCATTATTATTTCAGTCTCAGACTTAGCATTGATGAAGCCCGCCACTTTAGCGTGGGCTCGTTCATATTCTTCGCTCGCCCGCTGGGACAAACGGTGAACCCCACGTTCCACATTCGCACGATACTCCCGATAATACTCTAAGACCTTTTGAAGCACAGGCTCAGGAGTCAGGCTACTGGCAGTATTATCCAAGTAAATTATTCCAGTTTTCAAAATGGGAAAATCTTCTCTCACTTTCTGCACGTCAAGCATACGCACGTCTAGCCTCCGCAAAAACATTTATCGACTAAACTAATATTAATTAAATGCTAAGTGAGAACCATGACGAGCCTTTCACGAACTTATAAAGGCGTTGAAATCCTAGCCATAACGGGCGACATTACGGAGCAGAAAGTCGACGCCATAGTGAACCCAGCCAACAGCCGACTAGTCATGGGAGGCGGAGTCGCTGGAGCCATCAAAAGAATTGGGGGAGAAGAAATCAAGAAAGAAGCCGTGAGGCATGCGCCGATTCCAGTTGGAAAAGCCGTAGCGACGGGCGCAGGAAAACTTAGGGCGAAATACGTGATTCACGCTCCCACAATGGAGAGACCCGCAATGCGCATAGCGATAGAAAACGTAAGACTGGCGGTAAGGGCGGCGCTGGAGTGTGCCAACGAGTTAAGGTTGAAGAGCTTAGCCTTTCCTGGAATGGGCACAGGAGTCGGAGGAATAGCCCCAGAAAAGGCGGCCGAAGTCATGATAGACGAAACAAAAAAGCATGTTGAAGAGGGCACGCACTTAAATAGAATAGTTTTCGTGGGCTTTAATGAAGACTTAACTCAAGCCTTCTCAAAAGCCATCAATAAGGCTTTTGTTACTGATTAATGTTAAATTTGCATTCATCAGGAGGAATGTAACGTTGGGAAATCTGGAGAAATGCCCATACTGTGGAGAATCGATGAAACGAGGATACTTAATCAGCGCCGAGGGCATATATTGGTGCAAAACTGTGCCGAGATTTCGGTGCACGGGGGAATCCATTGCACCATCAGCGAGAATGTGGCAGTGGAAGTGTCCACATCTATCAGCCTACCAATGTGGAAAATGTAGAATCATTTTAGTAAGATATCCAGAAGGATATTTAAAAGAGAAATAAGCGTGCAGAGCTAGGAACGGGGACAAGGGATGAAAAATACTCTTGGTTTATCACCTATAGTAGCCAAGAATAGGGGCTAATATGAAATTGCCTCTTATTTTTGAAGATTCATGGAATTTATTCGTAGTCCTTTAGGAAGATTTTTCTGGCTCCCTCTATGATTTTGTGAGTGTCTCCTTCTTCTATGAGGGAGTCTATTTCCTCGTAGTTTTTCTCCACCTGCTTCTTCATGTAGTCAATGAATTTTAGGCTCTGCTCCACTGCTTTCACGGCGTCCTCTCGGTAGGGATATATGTCCAAGTCGTACCAGCCCTCGTAGCCGACTTTCTTAAGCTGATAGAAGAGCTCAACGTATTTCCAAAAGTTTATGGAGCCAACGATCATGTCGTCGTCCCAAAAGCCGTAGGCGTCGTTGAAGTGCATGGTGAAAGGCGTTCCGTTACCGTGAACGAGAGCCACGGACTCCGCTAAATTCTCGTCAGACATGAAGGCGTGGCCGACATCTATGACCATTCCCAAGTTTTTCAAGCCCACCCTGTTGACTATGTGAAGAGCCTTACCCACATTGGCGATTTGCATGTGCGTGCGAGGCTCCTTCTGCTTATACTCAAGGAAGATCATTATCTTCTCATTGTAGCCAGCGATTTCCTTTATCCCATCCAGCATCCATTTCCAAGCCCTCTGATAGTCATTGAACAAATAGTCGTGGCCGTCCTGTCCCAGCCAGAGCGTGCATGCCTTAGATCCCAGCTTCGGCGCTATGTCCATGGCTTCCTTCGCAGTTTCAATGGCTTCCTTCCTCAATTTTGGATCACGGCTCGTCAACGAGCCTCTTTGCCATTTCGCCTCAGTGAAAAAGTTTAGGCAGATGGTTGGAACTTCAAGGTTGAGCTTCGTTAGGGTTCCCCTGATCTTCTCAACTTCCCCTTGCGTAAAGTCCGTGGGATAATGTAACTCAACTCCCCTTAGCATTTTCACTTTAGCGGCGAGTTCGATCTGCTGCTCAGTTGTTAAAGAAAACTTGTATCCCCTCGGGTTGAAGCGGTCCGCAACTTGACCGAAAGCCCACAAACCCGAGCCGTATTTCTCTTTCATGCCAACATGCTCCTGAAGCATTTAATTCCTTACGTGGTGGCGGCGGCTTTTCCTTCTAGAGTTTCGGGGCTACGACGAATATTGCCTTCACAACTTTATCCGTGAAATTGTGGTACTCGTGTTTTACGCCTTCAGGCGTGAAGAAAACCTCGCCCTCGCGAACCTCGAAGCTTTGAGCTGTTTCAGGAAGGAAAACCGTTAGGCTTCCCTCTAAGCCGAAGACAACCTCGTCTCCCTTATGTTCCTCGGGCTCAGAATGAGTGTGAGGCGGAACGGCGATTTCGCCCATGTGAACCAGGTCGTTGCTGACATAGAAGGTCACGGGTATTCGGTAATCCTTGCCGTGGATAACCCTAAGCATTTTATCCCTAGCGATGACAATCATCCTCACAGGCTTGCGGCGGGCTTCCTCTCCGGAAATCGGCCACTTACCCAAATTTTCTAGACCACTTCCATTCACCTCATTAAGGGACTTTATAGAGCTTCGGCTTGCCTGGGAACTCTGGCGGCGGACCCTCCTTCGGGTCCCACATTAGCGGCGCTATGGTGAAGAGAATGGTCACCACTTTGTCCGTGAAGTTGTGTCCTTGGTGCCATCCGCCCTTGGGAATCAGGAGGACTTCGCCTTCGTGGACTTCGTGAACGTCTCCAGTTTCAGGGTTGAACATGGTTAAGGTTCCTTTAAGGATATAATATATCTCGTCTCCAGCGTGGACATCCGCTGGTTCAAATCTTCCTCCAGGCGGTATTTGGTATATGCCCAAATGAAGCTTGTCGGTGCTCACATAGAGCCAGTTGAAGTCGAGGTGGGGCTTCTTGCCGTAGGTGAATGTTACAACCTTGTCGCGGGTTATGAGCGTAGGCTTCTTCTTGTCCGGTGGAAACGGATGTTTTCCGTGGAAGTCTTCCAATTTAAAAGACATTCATATTTCCTCCAGAGAACAGATAATGCGAAGTATTGCGTTTTTATTATTTTCCTTTCTTGCCCCTGCAATCTCCGTAATTGCCCTTTCAAGCTTCTTTCTAAATGCCATCCTATTCCCTAATGGAAACGTTCAGTTAAAGACAACGCGAAAAGCCTTCTTTAAAAGCTATTGACAGGCAATCGTTACTTTAGCTATTCTAATTAGATTTTCGCAAACTTTAAATTAGCATGCACATAAAAGAGCGAGCGAAGTGATCATATGCCTAAGGATGAGGAAATTCTTCAGGTTTTAAAGGAGATTAAGGCTTTGTTGGAGCCTAAGCCTGCGCCGCCGGCGCCTCCTCCGAAGAAGGGTATGTGGAACGAGTTTATAGACTTCATCTCCAAGTATAAGGTGTTAGGTCTCGCCGTAGCCTTTATTATGGGCATTTACGTGGGTCAAGTTGTCCAGTCGCTCGTCAAAGACCTGCTTATGCCGCTAATAGGTTTAGCAGTGCCTGGCCTAGAAAACTTATCAACATTGGCAATATACATTCCTACGCCAACGGGATTCGACGCTGAAGGAAAACCATTGCTGAATGGAGCACCTTGGAAGGGGCAAATATTCGGCGTTGGTAACTTCCTAGTGGCCATAATAACCTTCATAATCGTAGCCTTCGTCATATTCCTAATCGTGAAAATAACCAAAAAATGGGGCATCGAATAACCCTAAACTTTAAGGATTAACTAAAAGAGGCGTGTGTTTCTCCGCAACGGCTGAAAAGGAGAAATACTTAGAATAAAGTCCTATTTTAATGAATGAATTGTACCTTTGAAAGAAAAGTAAAGCTGGATAATCCGATGGAACAGCTGGAGAAAAAATCCTTAGCCCTCCGACTCACCGTTTTATTACTATCTTTAGCCGTGTCGGTTTCTGTTCCTACTCCATGTAGTGGAGCTGAAAACCAAGACTTAGAGTTCACCATTCAGTCCTCGGTCACCTACTTTAACAATGGGACGGGCGTTTGGAACTTCACTGAAGATGATAGGGCGATCGGTTTGTTCATGAACAACTCGTGGCAAACAGTTAACTTAACAGAGTATTCGTTTCCCATAGAAAAAGTGGCGAATGACGAAGACGGAAACCCATACGCAGTTTTACAATTCGACAAAGAGAAACTCGAACCAGGCGAAAACATAAATTACACGGTTAAATACCGAATTACTTCAAAGCCGCGTCCACTCCCGAACATAAATGAAGAAAACTCGTTGAATCTCACGGATATTCCAGAAAACTTACGAGAAGAATACTGTGGACCCAAAGGGCCGTGGCAGATAAACGATACGGGGCTCCAAGAATTAGCCCAAAACATAAAAGGAAACGATACACGAGTCCTCGCCATAGTTAAAAGCTTCATAGAATGGATTAAAAATAACATTAATTACTTGTCACACGAAGTTCCGCTGTATCCAAACGAAACTTACGCAAGACGGGAAGGAGACTGCGACGAACAAGCCATGCTACTCGTTGCGCTATGCCGCATCTGCAGAATCCCAGCGTTTCTCCAAATCGGATGCAT
>JBBIVD010000058.1:0-449 GCA_037439925.1 Candidatus Bathyarchaeota archaeon | reverse complement strand
GAAACACACTGGGACGGACACGTGAGAAACGTGCAGAATAAAATCGGCTGGCACGGCTGGGCAATGGTATACATTCCGCCTTGGGGATGGCTGCCAGCAGACCTAACATACGTGTGGGGCGGGCTTGGAGGAGATTACCTAAACGCAATTAGAAAAGCGGCGGTGAGCTCACAATATACAATTCAGTATATGAACATCACAAAAATAGACTATGTAAACCTAACATCTCAGACGAAGGATTTCCTTCAAGCCAACGAATTCTATGTCTACATGAGAGATGAAATGACGCAAGAAACAAAGCGAAGAAACTTCTGGCAAGAGCAAATCCCATGGATATTCATAGCAGCAGGCACCATAATTATCGCAGCCGAAGTCGTCCTCTATATCCGAAAAAGAAAAGCCACGACTCAACGGGAACCTATGCACGTTTCCCTAAACACCTAAGCGCC
>JBBIVD010000057.1:0-7168 GCA_037439925.1 Candidatus Bathyarchaeota archaeon | reverse complement strand
AGAGTCTTTGTTCCGATTTATATTAGGGCTGACGGAAGCGTTGACCCGCCGACAGCACCCATCTCGAGCGTCGACAACGTCACTTACTACTTGACTGATAACATTTACGATTGCATTCTCATAGTTGAGAGGGACAACATTGTAGTCGATGGCGCAGGCTACACTATTCAAAGATCCACGGCTCTCAAAGGAAGTGAAGCAGGAATGGACTTGTCAGGAAGAAGCAACCTAACAGTCAAAAAAACAAACATCAAGGGATTTTACGACGGCGTCCTCCTCAACTCCACATCTCATAGCGTTCTTTCTGGAAACAACATAACAAATAACGAAAATGGCATCGATCTCTGCTGCTCTTTAAACAATAGCCTAACAGGAAACAATTTAGGAAACAACGGCTATGGAACTTATCTCCTGCGTTCCACCAATAACACCATCATGGAAAACGCCGCCTCAAAAAATCTCATTGGAATATATCTTGACGGCAGCTCCGGTGGTAATACGCTTATTGGTAACACTGCCTCAAACAACATTTATGGAATCTATCTCAACTATTCCGGCAACAACACTCTTATGGGCAATACCGCTTCAAACAATGTCTATGGGATGTATCTTGACGGCTCCGGTAATAACACGCTTATTGGCAATGTTGCCTTAAACAACATGTATAACTTTTATGCTTGGGGCGAAAGTTTCTCCGATTTCAACAATCATGTGGATACAAGTAACACGGTTGACGGCAGGCCCATCTACTATTTGGTGAGTGAAGCTGACGCCATCATCGACGCCAAAACAAACGCAGGCCTCGTCTACCTCATCGACTGCAACAACATAACCATAAAAGACTTAGCCCTAACAAAAAATGTAATTGGAGTGCTTTTGCGGAACACCACAAACTCCAGAATAGAGAACACCACTGTCTCAGACACCCAGTGGGGTGGAATTTACCTCTACCAATATTCCAGTAATAATACGCTTGTAGGTAACATCGCATCAAACAGTATGGTTGGAATCTTCCTCTACTACGGTTGTAGCAATAACACCATTATCAGCAACAACGCTTCAAACAACCAGTGGTATGGAATCTACCTTGGCTACTATTCTAGCAATAATATGCTTGTAGGTAATGACGCCAGCCAGAATGGTAATGGAATCTACCTCTACCACTATTCTAGTAATAACACCCTTGTAGGTAACAACATTTCAAACACCCAGACTGGGGCCCTCCTCTTTTATAATTCTAGTAATAATATGCTTGTTTGTAACATCGCCTCAGACACTTCGATTGGATTTTGGCTCTACTATTCTAGCAATAATACGCTTGTTAGTAACATCATCTCAAACAGCTACTATGGAATCCTGTTTGGCTACTCCGGCAATAACACCTTTTTTCACAACAACTTCATTAACAATACACTGCAAGTTTATGATTTTTCGTGGAACAATCCATACGTTTCTCCTTCAATCAATGTTTGGGATGACGGTTATCCTTCTGGCGGAAACTACTGGAGCGACTATACTGGCTTAGACTTGTATAGGGGTTCTTACCAAAATGAAACCGGAAGCGATGGGATAGGCGATACGCCCTATGTGATTGATGAAAATAATCGAGATAACTATCCTTTAATGTATCCCTTTGGGGCTCCGTTGCCTCCTATGTATAATCTGAGCATCACGGCGGCATTCGGTGGAACAACAGATCCGCCGCCTGGAACTTACACCTATTTCAATGGAACTGTTGTTTCAGTTACGGCCACACCCAATACAAACTATAGATTTGAATATTGGATGATGGATGGAGTTAACGCAGTTTCTGAAAATCCAATTAGTGTGCTGATGGATTCAAATCATACCTTAGAAGCGGTTTTTGCCGAAATAACCTATCAACTTACCATTACGACAACCACTGGTGGAACGACAAACCCCCAACCGGGAACATACAACTATTCAGCGGGAACCTTGGTGTTGGCGAATGTCACGGCTATGCCGGATCAAGGCTTTTCGTTTGATTATTGGCTTCTCGATGGCAATGTGAGAACTGAAAATCCAATTAGCATGTTGATGAACGCAAACCATACTTTGGAAGCATACTTTATCGATGATATCCCGCCTGAAATCGGCGACACTACGCAGGAACCGCCGCCTGACAATGTTCAGCCACTTCAAAATGTAACAGTCACTGTTAACGTAACAGATTTGGGAACAGGAATACTAAACGTAACCTTGTGGTATAGCATAGACAATGGCACAACATGGATAAGCAAAAACATGACAGAAATCCTGCCAAACACGTATCAAGTAACTATTCCAGGATATGAAAACTGCACATGGGTAACATACAAGATAATTGCCTACGACAACGCAGGAAACAACGCAACAAAAGACAACAACGGCTACAACTACAAATACCACGTTATACCAGAATTCCCCTCAGCCACGACTATACAACTATTTATGTTCTTCACCATGCTTGCTGTTGTCTTAGCGAAAAGAAGACTCACAAGAAAAACCCAGAAACTAACTCCAAAACCCAATTTATATCTTAATAGTACTCTCTCCGTTTAGTAGGTACTTCACCTTCTTAAGATTAGTCTTGTAGGGCGCTCTTGTTCCTGTTCCACCCATTTTAGTTATGTAGTCGTTTTTTGTTAGCCAACGCATAAGGTTGCGAAACTTCGTGTGGGTTCCACACTGCCTAAGCATGCGCTTCTCCAACTCAGTTCAGGATAAAGGCTCATCCCTCAATTCGCGGAGAACAATTTTCACAAGACTAAAGCGTTCCTTAGTCTTCACTTATTTCAGCCTTACCTCCACTGGCAGATCCTTGCTGAACACCGAATTTTAAAATTACAATTACTTATGGATCTGGTAATTTTTATTTTTAATTCATAATCCATATCTGTTTTTTGGTTAAGGTTTATAAATCCAATCAAAATAACGATTCCTTCATTTCAGGCAGTGGGGCGCCGTATGACACCTCATAAACTTCTTTTTTCAACGATAATGCCGACCCATTTAGAGGGATTATTCCGATGTTAAGCATTATAATTCCAACTTTAAACGAGGAGAATGGAATCATTAAAACTTTGATGCACATAAACAAGTTAAACATTGACAAAGAAGTGCTGGTTGTTGACGGCTTATCAAAGGACAACACAATCGAGAATGCCAAGAAGTATGGAGCTAAAATTATTATTGAAAAGAGGAAAGGCAAAGGCATAGCGATGCGTACAGGAGTGAAAAATGCCAAGGGAGACATAATCTGTTTCTTAGATGGCGATGGAACCTATCCTCCAGAATATATTCCGAAAATGGTGAGTTTGCTCCAAGATTGCGATGTAGTCGTAGCTTCGAGATTGCTGTTAAAACAGAACGCCAACGATTCCCTAAGCACTTTTTTCCATCATAGGCTTTTCCCCTTTATTTTGAGGAATTATTTAAAGAAATTCAAAACTTCTGAGCCGCTTACTGGCATGAGGGTTATGAGAAAAGAAACGTGGAACAAGTTGAATTTGAAGTCGGACGATTTTATGATCGAATTAGAAATGGAAGTTAAAATGGCGAAGAACAAAATGAAAGTGATCGAAATTCCGGTTCCCTGCTTTAGGAGGATAGGCCGAAGCAAGTTTGATTCGAGTTGGAAGACCATTTGGAACATGAGAAGATACGTTAAACTAAACGAACACCATCTAAAAGGCTTAAACGTCATTAGATATTTGTCTTTAGAGAGTCCTTAATCTGAAACCCTCTATTTTCTGGCGATTATCCACCATTGCGGTAACAGATAAGCGGCTTTCCTCGACTTTAAGAAAAACCGAATTTTTCTAAAGGCGAAGGCGACCATTCCAAAGCATTTTTCGACCTTAAGCCCATGCTTCGCTAACACGGTTTTTCCATTGTTCAAGCCACAAGTCATTCGAGTGGGTTTCATCTTTTAATCCTAGGCGTCCGCAGAGGTGCGTCCAAACTAGCGGGTTGGGCAACTGCAAGAATAGAACTCCGCCTTTCTTCAGGGTTCTCACAATGTCCTTTAGGCACTGATCTAAGTTTGGCACATGCTCCAAAGTGTCCACAACGGTTACAACGCTGAAAGACTCGTTTTTGAAGGGAAGATTAACTGCGGAAGCCCTCGAAACTTTTCCTCTACAGAATTCTTTTGACTTCTTGACTGCAAACTCGGATACGTCTATTCCAACAGGTTCAAAGTGTTTAGAAGCCGCGTTTACGAGAAAACCGTAAGCGCAACCTATGTCCAGTAGTGTTCCGCTAGTTTTAAACTCTCGGATGGACTCTAGAATTTCTGCCCAATGGGGGAACCGCCCCAAATTTTCGTAGCTTCCAGCTGTCCACCAATAATTGGAGTTTCTGCCCTCAAAATAGGCTTCATCATATGGGTTTTTGCCCACTTAATGCACCAAAGTTCACTATTCTGTTTCGCTTTTGAATTTGCGGGATAATTTGGCGAAGGCGTTTTTCACGTTTTTCTCGTTGAGCACGTTGAAACGGTAGTCGTGGGCTCGACGTTCCTTCAATTCAACATCGCCGCTGCCTATGCCTAAAATTTCCTTGAAAACTTCATCGATTTCCTTCTGCACTTCTTCAGCGTTGGATGTTTCTCCTTTTAGGTATACGTAGAGGGAGCCACCTTTACGATGCGCCAAGGAACCCACGAATTTTAGGCCTTCGATATCCACGAAAGTCGCTCCGAAGGCTTTATCAATTCCTGAAACACGCATATTAGTTTCCCCATCCTCCCAACATAAAATGCAGTAATTCCCTTTTCTTTAAAAGCTTTATAGTTCGTTACCACGCTTTTCAACAATATTGGCTTTATCCGTAATTTTGACTTAAATGGAAAACGCCTCCAAAATCCTTTTGGTTGAAAGGAAATGAGCCGATTCTAGGGAGGATTAAGGCTTTCTCTTTGCGGTTGAAAGAGGCGAAGGAGCGGGGAACTCTGCTTCCCGCATGGAAAGAGGCATACGGCGAAACTCCTGCAGTCACCTTCAACGATTTAGTGGAAATATATTTGGGGGATTATGCGGCGAAAGCAGCCGTGGATTTTCTGGCGGATCAGGCGGTCGGAGGCGGATTCTACACCACTGTGAACAGAGATTACGCAGAGGCGGATAAAGCCAAACGGGTCGTAGACAACTTCAACGAAAGCGTGAATCTAGACGCCTTACTGCAAGTCAGCGCAAGAGAAATCGTGGCTTTCGGCAACAGCTTCTTGGAAAAAATCACGCCCAACCATCTAGAAAACCTTAAAATTTTACCAATAACAAGCATAGGAAAAGTTCTGCGGGACGCCTACGGCGAAGTTAAGGGCTATAAGCAGACGGCCAGCTACGGCGGAAAAACCTTAGCGCCGCAAAGCATAATCCATTTCTGCTGGAACCCCGTGAACGGCGAACCCTTCGGAACAGGCATACTAAGAGCTTTAGCCGAAAAGTTGACAGTGAACGGTGAGACAAGGGAAAGCCTAATCGCAGTTAAGGCTAGACTGGAAAAGGTGATGCCAGAAATCTTCGAGAAATACGCTGGACCCGACGAGCTATGGATTTTCGGAGGCGTGGGCGACGACAAACTCGCCGAATACCAGCGGCTGATAAAGGATAAGCCCAAAGCTGGAGCACGCTTCGTTTATAATAGGCAGGCTGACGTTAAGACGGTCGCCGTTGACCCGAGGGCGAGGTTCGACGGCTACGTGGAACACCTAGTCAACCAGTTTTACCTCGGTCTTCAAACTCCTCTTCCAAAACTCTTCACCACTCCAGGCTTCACTGAGGCCAGCGCCAGAGCCGCCATTGAAATCGCTGAGCGTAAAGTTGTCTCCCTTCAGCGTTTCATTAAACGAGTTGTAGAGCGGGAAATCTTTCGCCCCGTGATTAGACAAGCGGGCTTAGACCCAGAGAAGGCTGACGTGCGGCTTAATTGGGGTTCTCCTCAAGTGCCTGAAACGAAGATTGAGGACGTGCTCAAAGCGGCTGAACTCGGCTTTGTGCGCCGCGAGGAACTTCGGAAAATGCTGACAAAGAAGGGTTGGGAGCTCTGGGAAACCGAGGAAGGCTTGGTTGGAAAGACCACAAAATGAGGTGAAAAACATTGTGGATTGACTCTCAAGTAGTCAGAGCAACCGTTTACGCCGTCGCCGCAGCCTTAGTCTACGCGATTTCGGCGTACTTCAAGCGGGAGAACCCCAAAGAAGAGTTTAGCGGCGTGAAGTTCGTTACAACACTTTTAATCGCCCTCGTTGCAGGCTTGGTTTCAGTGACTATCCATGTTACGCCTGAGGAGGCAGTTTTAGCCATTCTCTCCGAAGGCTTCGTAGTGGTCCTATTGGAAAACATTGCGAAGGCAGTCTACCGCAGATTAGTTATGCCGACCAGCGTTAAGGAAGGAAATAAGTAATATGCAGAAGCAGACTCCCAATTGGCTTATTTACTTTTTTACTCACTTTATTGGTCACTGCAGAGTTCATTATTTTGCGTTACATGTTAACAGCCTTCATAGTCTTAGGCGCCATAGTAACAAGATGGAAAGAAAAGTGAAACTAAAGAACTATCTTTGCTAAGCGACTAAGTCTGTTCAAAACCATTGTTTTACTGGGCAAACATTTTATTCGTATTTAAAGTTAAGATATTTAGCGATAAAGCATGGTGCTTTGTCTTGGCGTAGTGGTAATCGTGGGCTTACTTGGCGTAATTCTAATAGCCTTTTCTATTTTAAATTACTTTGTGAAAAAGTCAGAACTTGAAAGGTCTGTTGGAATTAAGCTTACAGTGTCTTTAGAGGTCATCGGTGGCTTTTTTAACCTTATCATTGGTATCGCTGTCCTTGGAGTAGTCATGATGTTGACGAGGTTTAGTGGATCAAACATCGTATTTGGAATGCCTCTAAATTTGTTAATTGCACTATTTGAAACGTTATGGTTGACTCTCTTCGTTCTCTCATTTTTAGGATTCGATCTCGCCTTTAGATTTTGGGGAGGCAGGGATTCAGCGTGGACAAGAGGCTTGATCCATGCATGCGTATGCTTTGCGGTTAGTGTCTTTCTGCTTCGCATAAGGGGGATTCTTTCAATTTTAATTTATTTTTCGATTTTAATCTATATTACAATTATCTGTTGCTTATTTAGGTCCGACGTGAGGGATTTATCTAAAGCCTTTTC
>JBBIVD010000056.1:0-7228 GCA_037439925.1 Candidatus Bathyarchaeota archaeon | reverse complement strand
AACGACACGCTCATTTTAACCGTTAGAAACATCGGAGATGCAAAAGCTACGGTGGATAAGGTATACATAAATGGAACAGAGGCTGAGTTTTCAGGGGATAAGGAAATAGCCAAGGATAGCGCAATGGACATTGAGGCTAAGTCCAGCGTTGCATTTGAGTTTGAAAAGAGATATACAATTAAGGTTGTCTGCACGAACGGACACTTCTGCACGGGAACGTGGACTCGAAGAAATAACGATTAAACCCCTCTTCATTCACATTTTAACCAGCCGTTCCTGAAACTTATTAAGTTCTTTTGCAGTTTTCACATTAAGGAAAAATTATGACTTTAGTGAAGCCGCCGTCCTTTGAAGAACTTGTTCGTGTTTATGGCAGTCCTAAGGCTGCCGTAGAGCATCTTATTGAATCAGGCTTTACGCCTGAACAAATTGAGTGGAAGCTGGGCATTCCATATTATTTGATACACCTTTTCACGGCGGGATTTCAACCAAAAAACCCTATTCTTTTTTCGGAAGTCGTGAAAGTTTACGAGCGCCTAGCCATAATCCGAAGCAAAAAGGGCAAGGAAACAGAACTCACAAAATTCTTCCGAACCGAGGGTTTAAGCCTCGAAATGAAAACCCGCCTCGCTTTAGGGCTTATCTCAGAGGAAAACTTGAAAGTGGGTCCAGGCATCATTGAGAAAGCCATTTGTTTAGCCACGGGTGAGTCTCCTCGCAGGGTTAAGGAGCTGCTCATCGATTATGGGGAGCACGGCGAAGTAGCCTATCTCCTAACAAAGCCTAAAAAAGCAAAACTAACCGTGGAAGAGGTTTATGAGGCTGTTAGACTTTTGCCGACTTTGCCAAAAATAATGGAGCGGATTCTCCAAATATCAAGTTTGTTAAGGGTAGGCACGCCCGAAGAGGCGAAATACGTCGTTCGACTCATACTTGGCGATTTGAAGCTTGGCTATTACCAGGGAACAGTTATTCGAGCCGCTGCGAAGGCGTATGGCGTTACGCCTGAACTGATTGAAGGAGCCTGCGCTATGCTTGGAATAACTGAGGGCATTATGCTTGCTTCTGAAGGTGAACTGGCGCTTTCCGCGGTGAAGCTGCGACCTGGACAGTTTTTGAAGCCTCAACTCGCCCATTTATACGAGCCAGATAAGGTGGAGTATCCTGTCCTAGCCGAATTAAAATATGATGGAAGCCGTTTGGAGCTCCATAAATGGGGCACTCAAGCGTGGCTTTTCTCGAGGCGGGCTGTCGAAAAATCGCAGACTTTACCTGAAATCGCCGAGATTGTGAAGGCATTTAACGCACACAGCTGCATAGTGGACAGTGAAGTCGTTGCAGTCGACGAAAAAGGAGTTTTTCTCCCCTTCCAATTTTTGCTTGAAAGAACCGTGCCGAGAGAACTAACCAAAGAAGAATTAGAGGAAAGAAAAAAGGTTAAACTGACCATTCGAGCCTTTGACATTCTATTTTTAAACGGCAGAGAGCTCACGAGCCTTCCGCTTTCCGAAAGAAGGAAATATCTTTTAGATGTTGTTCCAGCCGAGTATTTGGCTGAAGGAAAGCAGTGTAACAACGAGTTGGAATTGATGAAGTTCTATGAGGAAGCTTTACGCAGGGGCATGGAGGGCATCATTGTCAAAAACCTTAACTCAGCTTACGAGCTTGGTCAAAGAACCTACACTTGGCTTAAGCTTAAGCCCGAAAGAGATACTGTCGACTGCACCATCGTAAAGGCGCTTTACGGAAAAGGCAGAAGAGCAGGATTGTATTCCTCCTTTTTATTGGCTGTTCGAGACCCTGAAAAGAAAAAATTGTACACTATTGGGAAGGTCTCAAATCTGTCTGAAGAAGTTATGGGAATCCTCAGAGACATAGTGGAGCAGACTAGGGTAGGTGAAGACGATGAAGGAGTTTTCGTTAAACCTTCCGTTGTAGTTGAGGCGACATATCAGGAAATACAGCAGACTGACGAGTACACGAGTGGCTATGCGTTAAGGGTGCCAAAAATCGTGAGGTTTCGACCAGACAAGAAAGTGGAAGAAATCGACAGCCTAGAAAAACTGTCAAAATTGTATGAAATGCAGTATGAGCGGTATCCGTTTCAAAGCGTTTAGCGTTTCCGCCTTGCCTTTTCTAAATTAGAGGCGGCGGCCTACGAAACCTCTGCTTTTCCCCCAGCCTGAAGTACAATGGATGATAGGGCATCCTAGAAGTGGAATACTCTTGTTTTTCACGCAGCCCCAAACTGATTTCAATGAACTCTGGCAAAGTTTTATACATAAAGTCAGGCGTCGGCGTTCCCCATCGTATGCCCAAGCATAAGGGATCGACATAAATGAAAAACTTCCTTTCCCAAAATGTGAAGGAGGCTTCACGAGGCCGACCATACTTCGGGTTTCCACATATTTTGAAGGGCCAAATTTTGCATGCTCTAGGCTTCGTGTTTTGCAGTCCGCATAGTTGCCTGTCAAAAAACCTGTATAGGAAAACGCATGTTCCATCATATCTTTTCCTAAGTAAAAGTCGGTCTATGCGTGGTTCAGTGAATTCCACTCCGAACGTTCGAGTAATGTTGACCCATTCGTCAAGTCCAAGGACAACATCGTAGCCTCTGCAGCACCTGCCGCACGCAATACAGTTCCAGGATTCAACCCGCCTCCATGGAACAGGAACCATACGCATCAGCTAGACGCCTTTTCAGCGAGGAGCTAAACATGCCTATTATAGGTAGAATAAATCACCTTTTATAAGCATATTCTTAAGTCCGCTCCAAGTGAAATGATTCTCTGTTGACTCCCTTTTTCTGTTGGAAATTACCTTGCATTTTTAGGTGTTTTTCGGATGAGGCGTCAGCGTAGGGATTCAAAATATTGGGTGGTTTGTAGTATGTTAAAATTGTATGGGGTCTATTGTTAATCAATTGGAAAAATGTTTTGTTAATCAAATGAGCGATGCCACATCCTATATATAGCCCCCCATCTAGCGTTGCCGAGCAAGAGTGGCGGCGCAACATAAATCATTGAAGCCGTTCAAGTCTTCAGGAAGCGAAAATGACCCACTATAAGCTCAAATTCACCTGCGATAAACGTATATGGTGTGCGTGGGATAGCCCAGCCTCGGGTTCTCGCAGAAGTTTTCAATTTTTAGGGGCTTCCAGCCTATGATTTCGTAGTCGTGGGAAACCACGCGGGCTCCAGGCTTAAGCTCCGCCTCCAATTTGGGCTTAACCTTAGTGTTTGCACTCGTAGTTAGATAGAGGGTGACAACATCCGCTGGGCTCACGTCAACCTCAAAGAAGTTTTCCTGAAAAATTTTTATTCTGCCCTCAAGGTGAAGCTCCGAAACCTTCTCAAGCGCCTGCTTCACCAAGTCCTCCCGCAATTCAACCCCTACAGCATTAGCTCCAAACTCCTGAGCGGCCATTATGACCAGGCGTCCGTCCCCCGAACCCAAATCATAAACCATTTCTCCAGGCTTCACCTCGGCTAAAACAAGCATTTGACGAGCCACTTCAACGGGCGTCGCAACAAAGGGTGCAACGAACATTTCCCTGCTTCCCTCAACCTTTGTCGTTAATGCATCCATCATTCTTATAATTCTTTTGGATGAAAATTTCATGTCGACTTATTGAAGCCTCTCTACCCATGGGTCTATGGCTCTCCTCGAATATAGAGGGCACACAATAGGCTCATTAGAACCTCTTTCTCAGTGCCTTCCTTTCGGCTTCCATCACCAATTCATAAAAGCGGTCCGTAAGCTCCCTTTCCTCTGAAAGCACACCTTCAACGTCCGAAACCCTCAACCTTCTTCCAGCTAGCGCCACGGCAGCAGGCTTTCCATACTTACACACGAGTTTAGCTGTTTCACGGGCTTGCTTCCAAACGTCCTCTTCGCTCTTTGTCAGTTTTTTAGCTTTCTTCTCTAGAATGGACAAAACCTGGTCTTCTTCTTTGCTGAGGACGCCGAGAGCTGAAGAGCCGCATTTAGGGCATTTTGGATCATCGGGTAAGTCATTTATGCGGACCATTTCCAAATAGCCTAAGCAGTCTTTGTTTGTGCAGATGAAAGTTCGAGTTTCGTTTAGGAGGCGAGCTTTAGCCGACTCCACCAGAATGCGTTTCATTCTTTCAGGCGGGATGAGGTCTGTTTTCATGCTTACCCTTTCTATGCCGACCCGAGCGACGGGAGAGGCGACTACTTCGGTTTCCAGCTTTACGATTTTGATTTCGCCCTTTCGAAGCCCTTCAAAAACTTGAAGCGTATGCTTTAAGTCGAGGTCCTTAGTGAAGGTTTCCTTGAGGGCTTCGTCGTAAATTACGGTTCCTTCAAAGCTTTCTATTAGGCTTCTGAGGCTTACTCTGCTGAAGTCAGCCCACTTTTTTAGGGCGCCGAACCTTCGAGCCACATGGACCATTCGCCTCTTAAATAATCCTGTTTTCACGGCTGCTTTTGTAAGCAAGTTTTGAATGTCGGATTCGGATGCCGACTTAACCTCGTTGAGCATTTGAATGATTTGGTCGGCGTCGGCTCCTTCAGGGGCTTGAACAAATATTCGATAAGGGTCGTGTTGAACCACAACGGCGTATCCCGTTTGCTCAGATATTACGTGTCCGATTATTTGGGCTAGGGAACGGTTGGTGAGGGAACCGAAGTTGGCGTGAATAATGGTGAAGTCCTCCCAGTTTTCTACGGCTAACCGCTTATCAGTCGGAACCATATACCCATTCTTTACGTGCTCCACAGTTTCCATTAATGCACGAAGAATCGTCTCCTCATCAGCAGGATATTTCTCAGACAGATGGGCAACTATTTCTTCGAGCTTCACGCCCTTCCGCATCTGCTCCTCAACGAAGCCTCTTATCCACCCTACTTCCTGAGCCAACTCGAACGGAACAGGAATTTCTTCCCCAATCCAGCTTGGAATGGCGCCAGTTGGATCATCAACGGGCTTCACATAAATGTGGTCTTCGTTGATATTCAGGATTTTCCATGGGCTACCGCGAATAATGAACTTGACCCCTGGCTTCCCATACTCTGCAACGAAGGCTTCGTCAAGCACGCCCACAGCGGCGTTCGACGGCTCATCGATGATTAAATACTGTTTCTCGTCGGGAATCATGGACAAATTTTCAAAGTAATACTCATATAAGGCCTTGGTTCTGCGAGGCCTAACGGCGAGCATGTCTTCGAAGGAAACCCAGGCTAACCTTGGAAAACGAGAGTACATGTAAGTCAAAACTTTTTTGATGTCTTCTATATCGAGGTTAACGTAGGGATAAGCCTTCTTAAAGAGGTCGAGAATTTCGTGGAAATACCAACGCTTCTTCCTCATTAAAAGCCCGACGATTTGATGGGCTAAGGCATCGTAGGGTTTTTCAGGTATGTCAACCGGCTCTAAGGCTTCCTCGAACGCCATGCGGGCAATAACCATAGCCTCCAAAGTGTCGTCAGAATCCATAGTAATTATAACGCCCTCGGCGACTCGACCAATTCTGTGACCGCTTCGACCCACACGCTGAATGAGACGAGTAACCTGCCTTGGACTCATGTACTGAATAACTAAGTCTATTCGCCCCACATCTATTCCGAGTTCCAAGGACGAAGTCGCCACAAGCCCCTTAAGCGCACCTTCCTTCAACCCCTGCTCAGCCGCTATTCGGGAAGGCTTTGCCAACGAGCCGTGATGGATGGAAACGGGAAAATCTATGTCCCAAACCTTGAATCGGCTAGCTAAAACTTCCGAAATAGCTCTCGTGTTAGTGAAAAGTAGAACGGACTTGTGTTTTTCGATGTAGTCGCGAATGATTCGGAGTCTGGCAGCAACCTCAGGATGGGTAAAAAGCGCAGAAGCAAGCTCAGAGTCCCCAGATTCAGGTTTTGGAAACAGAATCTTCAACTTCATGAGCCGTGCAACGGGCACCCGTACAATTTCTATTTCACGTCCGTTCCCCACGAGAAATTGAGCGACTTTCTCTGGGCTTCCAATCGTGGCGGATAAGCCGATTAGCTGAAAATTCCTGCCAGTTATCCACCTAAGCCTTTCGAGTGCCAGCGCCAACTGGCTTCCACGCTTGCTGTCGGCCATTTCATGCACTTCATCGACTATTACAAAACGGACTTGTTGAAGGTGTTGACGCATAACCCAGCCTGGAAGAATAGCCTGCAAAGTTTCGGGAGTAGTTATCAACATGTCTGGGGGGCTTCTGGCCTGTCTCGCCCGCTCCTTAACCTCGGTGTCACCGTGCCTAACTGCCAATTTAATGTCTAGTTTATTGCACCACCATTCTAAGCGTTCGAGCAAATCGCGGTTCAAAGCCCTAAGAGGAGTAATATACAAAATTTTGATTCCAGGCGGTCTTTCAGGCGTCTGCATAAGCATATTAAGAACAGGGAGAACCGCCGCCTCAGTTTTACCAGTGGCTGTGGGAGATATTAGAAGAACATTTTTTCCTTCAAGGATTTTGGGTATAGTCTTTTCTTGGGGTTCGGTCGGCTCCTTAAAGCCTCTTTCGTCTATGAGCCTGCGTATGGGTTTAACGAATAGGTCGAAGGCGTTTTTTGTTTGATTCATTGGAGCCAGCCTATCCCCGAAGCCAACAGAATAAGGTGGAGGCTACTCTAAAAGCATTTTGTTGTTAATATAACTGCTCCATAGCCGAGCTATGTTCACCTTCATTTTCTTCTACGTGAATGTTAACGGGTCTATCCTTTTTACGAATTCTATTCTGTCAAATTCTTCATCGGCGGATATTATTTCGTTGACTAAGTTTAGTTCCATGGAAGCTATGTGAACATAATCTATTCCGCTAATTTTAAATTCATATTCAGAAGCCCTCTGTATAATTGCGAAATCTAGTTCAATCCACGTTATGGGCAGAGAAAGTATGGCGCTTACGTTTTTTCTTATGTTCAGCTTTTCCTTTCCTCTCTCTTCTAGGACCTTGTTTATTTTGCAAAGCACATTAATCACTTCTACAAGCATTAAGATGGAAGCACAAACTTCGAGTTCTCCACTCTCTGCTGCCTTTAGGATATTCTTACATTTTTCTCCATATTTTGGATGGTTCTCAATCGCATAGATTATTACATTTGTATCTAGGTACCTCACCCGAATTCCTCTCTAGTTTCCCTCACAAGTTTCACGGCATCTATGTCAAGCTTGGTTTGCGAGGTGAGAAACTCCACGGGCTTTTCAAGCTTTACGGGTTTTCTAAGAACCACCATG
>JBBIVD010000055.1:0-7261 GCA_037439925.1 Candidatus Bathyarchaeota archaeon | reverse complement strand
CGGCTATGGGGTCTTTTCCTAGACATCCAATTAGGGCTGATTGATTCGGTCCCAGAATTCTCGCTGAGGCTACAGCCACGTTAGCCGCCTTCCCGCCAGGCACACGAGTAATCCTTTCCACCGCAGCCTCCTCACCTACCCTCGGGAATCTTTTAACAAAGAGATTAATGTCCCAATTTATCGCGCCAGCAACAACAACCTTAACCATAAATCGCCCCCCTAAAAGGGATAAACACTACGCCATAAATTATTAAGCGTCTTTTAGGCTTTTTTCTTTGGTGTCTTCGATGGAGAAGTATCCACGTTGCCTCACGCCAGATTTCGAGCCCTTCGACCCCGTGGAACTCGCCCGAGAAACCGAAAAAATGGTTACAAGATACAATAGGGATGGGAAATGTGAGCGTAAGTACACGGCGTTTTACGCCACGGGAGTGTACGGAGGAATAGCCACAGGCTACACTGTTGGATGCTGCCTCAGATGCTGCTTCAGAACGCCACCATAATAAGGTGCGTTCGGCAAATGCTGGGTTGACTGGAGCCGCGATTACCCAGAAAAATTCGGAAGGTTCTACTCTCCCGAAGAGGCTTTCAGCCAACTGAAAGGGGCAGCCCACAAATACGGAGTCCAAAAGCTGCGCATTTCTGGAGCTGAGCCCACCTTAGGCAAGGACCACCTTTTAGGCTTACTGGAACACGTGGAAGCGTCTGAATTTCCACTATTCATTTTGGAAACAAACGGAATTCTTTTCGGCGTGGACCGCGACTACGTTAAGAAAGTTTCAAAGTTCACTAAGCCGCACGTTCGAGTGTCCCTCAAGGCTGGAACCCCTGAAGCCTTCGCTAGGAAGACGGGCGCAAAGCCCGAAGCCTTCGAAATCCCGTTCCAAGCCATAAGAAACCTTCTGGACTACAACGTAAGTTTTCATGTGGCAGCCATGAGCGCCGACCCACGCATAGTAACCCCAAAAGAAAGAGAAAGCCTAGCAAAGAAATTGGGCGAAATTGATCCACGCTTGGTCTTAAGCCTCGAGGAAGAGGTAATGGACGGATACGAAACAACGCTGGCCAGGCTGAAGCTCGCAGGCTTAGAAGTGAAATGGCCCTTAAAACACGTTTATCAGCCGATCCGAGAAACCTTGAGAAAACGAGGCGATCACTGAAGCCCTGCTTAGCTCGGCTTCGCAGTTTTTAGGCTGGCTTCCGCTTCCTCCATATCCTTATGGGTCTCTATTGACTTCCAGAAGGCATCCTTATACTTGAAAGCCTTCAGTTTACTTTCCTTAGCCAACTTAGGAAACGTCACAGTTTCTATACTGCCCTTATCGGGCAGATAATCAAAAATCTCGGGCTTGAAGCAGTAAACGCCTGCGTTGATCCAATACTCTGGAATTATCGGCTTTTCCCTGAACCTTCTGGCAAAGCCATCCTTATCTGTGTCAACAATGCCATAAGGCGACTTCAGAGGGACAAGGGCTATTATTCCCACGGAGCCACCAATTTCATCGGCCATCCTCGCAGGGTCTAAGTCTGTTATTATGTCTCCGTTAACAACCAGAAATTTTTCCTCGTTCTTCAGAAAGGCTTCAGCGTTTCTGAGGGCTCCGCCGGTGCCGAGGGGATTCTCCTCAACCACGTAGCCGACCTTAAGCCCAAATCGGTTTCCTCCGCCTACATGCTCGATTATCTTCTCCTTCAAATAGCCCACGCAAAGAACCATTTCGTCGACTCCACACTTTTTAAGCCACTCAATCTGCCAAGCTAAAATAGGCTTACCAGCCAATTCAAGAAGCGGCTTAGGCTTCTCGTCTGTTAAGGGACGAAGCCTCTTGCCATAACCTCCAACCAGAATCGCCGCCTTCAATTCATAAACCACCAATATTCCATTATCCATGAGTTATGGTGAATGATTTTAAAACATTTACCGTAACTGAGTTTTTCCACATTAAGGGCATTTATACCCCCATCGGGTAAAGGGTCTATAAGAGCGAGAGCAAGAGCGTAAACAGAGATTACGACAAGGAACCGAGCATACGCTTTATTCTATCGAACTTGTGCTCTTTCACTAAGCCCAAAATATACTCCAAACGCTTAATTATATCCTGTTTGTCATCTGCCCTATCGGCTTCGTCCATGCAAAGCTCCACGGCATCCTCAAACCCTTCCTCATAACTCATGCTGAGCCATCCTTAAGGTGTAGGTTTACATGCCGCCCAACGTATGGTCGAGTTAAGACCACGTTCAAGTTCTCCAAGGCTTTTCACCACGTGAGGTCTTTTTCCGCGATTTTAAGCCAGCATTCTCGGCAAATGGGCAACTGCCTACCTTTATAGTAAATGTAAACCTCGATTTCCGTGTCTTTGCATTCGCTGTTCCAAGGGTTACGGCAACGCTCAACTGAACCCTTCATTGAAACCCTCATTCTCAGCATTCAACCGTTCACAATTTAAAACGATCGTTGCAACGACACCCCATAAAGGGGACAGAGATAAATGAAAGTAAAGACGTTGCCACACCAGAACAAACCTTAAGCAATATAACCTAAAATTCTTTCTAAAGAAGAGAGATGAAAGCAAATGTCTCTGCTAATGACTTTTAGTAAAAAGGACATAGAAACTCCTGAAAAACGTGGAAAATTCACGGTCAGCGTTATAGGCTGCGGACGAATGGGCTTACCGACAGCCTGCCTCTTCGCCGAGGCTGGGTTTAAAGTCGTTGGCGTCGACGCTGACCAGCATGCAGTCAATCTGATAAAAAAGGGAAAGGCTCCTTTCTTTGAGCCAGGATTAGACGATCTCCTAAAAAGGCAAGTGAAGGAGGGGCGTCTCACAGCTACAAACGAAGCCAAAGAGGCTGCTTCGAGGAGCGACATCGTCATATTCGTTGTTTCCACACCTATTGACGAAAAGAAAAAATCAATTTATTCGCATGTTGAAAAAGCATGCAAGGACGTGGGCATGGGAATGCGTTCAGGGACCATAATCATTTTCGAAAGCACAGTAGGCCCAAGAACAACTGAAACCTTGGTTAAGGACGCTCTCGAGAACGCCTCAGGCCTAAAAGCTGGAACCGACTTTGCTCTAGCCTACAGCCCAATCCACGCAACCTTAGGCAGAGTATTAGAGGACATTTCCAATCGTCCAAGGGTTGTGGGCGCAATTAACGAGCAGAGTTTAGAAGCCGCATGCCTTGTTTTAAGCACGGTCACGAAGGCGGAAATCATCAAAGTGAGGAATATGAGAACGGCTGAAGCCGTTAAGCTTTTCGAAAATGTGCATCGCGACGTCAATCTCGCCCTGACTAATGAGCTAGCCCGCTTCTGCGAAAAAGCTGGAATAGACTTCATCGAGGCTATGAAAGCCGCCAATATGCATCCTCCCTGCCACCTGCTTTCTCCTGGCATGGTCGGCGGGCACATTCCAAAAGACCCCTATCTCCTTCTTGAGGAGGCGGAAAACGCAAACGTCAGGCTTCGCTTAGTGGCGCTTGCGAGAAAAATAAATGATGAAATGGTTAGTCACGCACTTCGCTTGACTAGGGATGCTCTGCGTCAGTGTGGCAAAACCCTGTTGAGGGCAACCATTTCGGTTTTAGGTGTTTCTTATCGTCCAAACGTGAAGGAAAGTCGAGGTTCATCAACTGCTGGACTCGTAAACATGTTACGTAGGAGAGGCGCCAAGGTTAGAGTTTACGATCCGTTTTTCTCCTTTGAAGAGTTAAGGGAACTAGGTTATCCCGCTGAGGGAACATTAACGAAGACCGTTGAGGGAACCGACTGCTTAATCATTGCCGTGGGGCACGAAAAATTCCAAAAGCTAAACTTAGAGAAAATCAGGTTTTTAGTCAAAAAGCCCGCTGCAATAGTGGATATGGGGCACGTGATAAATCCCGAGAAGGCGGAAAAAGAGGGATTCGTTTACCGCGGCGTAGGAAGGGGTTTATGGAAACAATGAAATCTTAAGGAATAACGATTCTCGGCGTCTCCGCACCCTCGCCTTCCTTAATTCTCTCAAATTTCTTTTCAACCATTTTCGTTAATCTTGACAGAATGAAATACGCGGAGGCAAGCCGCTCTCTGCCCTTTTGCGTTATACTGTAAACCCTCCTTTTCCTTCGAGACTTTCCTCTCCATTCGCCTTCAATATATCCCTTCTCTTCCAACGTGTAAAGAAGGGGATAAATTGTGCTGGCGCTTAGACCGTGTCCAAATGCCTTGCGAAATTTAACGTTAATCATATACCCGTGTAAAGGTCCTTCCTCTAGGAAACAGAGGATCACTATGTCAAGGAGGCTCCTCGCAACCCCTAGCTCCAAGGATTTACTCCGATTTTCCTCACTCAAACTTTTCACGTGTCCAGTTCGGATATATCCGTTTTGGATATATTGATGATCAGCCGATGGGAAAAAGGGTTATGAACAGGGAATATGGATTGCAAATCCGTGTTAATGCGCCATACGGTATATTACCCTAAATCCTTATCTTTATCATAAACCCTTACTTCACTATAAAACGCAAGATAGGAAGGCATTTGGCTAATGAAGAAACTTGGCGTGGCAGTCATAGGGACAGGCTTTTGGGGGCAGAATCACGCCCGAGTCTTTAGCGAACTGCCTAACACAGAGCTCGTGGCAGTGTGCGACATAAATCAGGAAAAAGTGAAAAGTGTCGCCGAAAAATTTGATGTGGAAGGATACGTAAAAAGTGGGAGAATGCTGAAGCGAGAGGACATTGAAGCGGTGAGCATCTGCACTTGGGCGACAAAGCTTGCAAGCGAAGCGGCGAAGGCGTTGAAGGCTGGAAAACACGTGTTCGTTGAAAAGCCCATGGCGGACAGTGTCAAACACGCAAAGAGAATCGTTGAACTAGCTGAAAAAAGTGGGTGCCACCTAACAGTGGGCTTTATTGAAAGGTTTAACCCTGGAGTTCAGCGTGTTAAAGATGCAATTGAAAAAGGCGAAATAGGGACGCTTGTCTCAGCTACGGCTAAAAGGGTTTCGCAGTGGCCCGAAAGAATAGGCGACGTTGGAGTTGTTAAGGACACGGCTATACACGACATAGACATCACGAGGTATCTATTTGCCCAAGAACCCATAGCGGTTTACGCGAAGGCTGGAAATTTGAGGCATAAAAAGTTTGAGGACTACGCCCAAATCATGCTCACCTTTGAAGGTGGAAAAACGGCTTTCCTAGAAGCGAATTGGCTGACTCCATACAAAATTCGTAACTTGTCGATGACTGGAAGCGAAGCCATGATCCACCTAAACTATTTGACACAGGAGATCACCATAGAGACGGCGGGACGAAGCCTAACGCCCAGACACGCTTGGGAAGAGCCCCTCAAATTGGAGCTACAACACTTCGCAGACTGCACTTTAAACAATAAAAGGCCTTTAGTCACTGGCTACGACGGTTTAAGGGCCCTCCAAATAGCAGAGGCGGCACTAAAATCCGCGGAGAAATGCAAAACAATCAAACTCCAATGATCATTGGTTTCCAGTTTGAGTTGGAATTGTTGTAAGGCATGTAGTGTTAGGCATAGGAAGGCAGATTGTGAGTATTCAAGTCTTTGAGAGTTACCTCTCTGCCGAGTTTCGCTGACAGATAAGCCATGCTGGTTATCTGCATAACTTTTAAGCCGTCTTCGCCTGGAGTTTTCGGTTCTCTATTCTCTAAGCACGCTGTTACGAAGTCATCCACATATCCCGAGCCGTATTCCATGGGCAAGTCTATGGTTATAGCTACCTGTTTTCCTTCCTGCTCAGTATAGAAGGTGAAGGGATTGAGCTTCAACCCGCCTTTAGTTCCGAACAAAACTATTCCTTCACCCTGATCCATATTAGCCGCCCACGCGGTTTCAACAGTTGCTACGAGGCCGTCCTTGAAGCGCACCATTAAGGAAGCGTGCTCCTCTACATCGTAAACAACATTAGGTTTCGGCTGATCTCCCACGCCTCTGAAGGTCATGGCGCTAACAGCTAGAGGTTGAGGACTGCCCAAAATGTAGAGAATGGCATCTAAATTGTAGCACCCTATGTCTATGAGGGCTCCTCCTCCGGCTTTTGATGAGTCTAAAAACCATTTGCTCTCCTTAAGTATGTCTAGACCAGGTCTTCCCCGACGGCGAAATGCACTTGCCCTCACATAATAGACTTTACCGAGCCTACCGTTTTGAACGTAATCCCTTGCCTTTTCAACCGCCGCACTGAATCTCACTCTCGATGAGCATATGCCCAACTTCACTTCTGCCTTCCGACACGCTTTAACCATCCTTTCAGCTTCCTCAGCGTTCATAGCCATAGGCTTCTCACAGAGCACGTGTTTACCAGCCTTAGCAGCGTCGCAGGTGACAGAGGCATGAGCGAATGGGGGCGTGCAAACGCTTACGGCATCAACCTGGCTAAGGGCTAATAGGTCACGGTAGTCCTTGAAAATTTTCTTCACACCGAATTCTGCTGCTACGGATTTAGCCAATTCCTCGTTTATGTCTGCGCAAGCAATAACCTTAGCTTTCGGATTATTTATGTATTCTCGAATGTGCTGTTTTCCAATTGTCCCAACACCGATAACTCCAATATTTAATTTTTTATTCATAACTCTCTGATTTAACGAAAAGGTTTATTTATTCTTTGGAACGAAAACGACTCCGTCATCCCATTTCATGACAGAATTAAAATAAGCGGTTTCCAAGAAATAGTCAAAAAGGGATAGAAAATGGCAAAAATACCAGTAGCATTACAACTTTATTCGGTTCGTGAGGATTGCGCTCGTGACCTTTATGGGACTCTCAAAGCCGTTGCAAAAATGGGCTACGAAGGTGTGGAGTTCGCTGGATACCACGGTCGAGACGCCGATGAGTTGAGGAAAATGCTTGACAATTTAGGTCTAAGGGTAGCTGGAACTCACATCGGCATTGACACCATGCTTGGAGATGAATTGAAAAAGACGATCGATTTCAACCGTACTCTTGGCAATCGGTTTCTAATCGTGCCCTGGTTGCCAGAGGAAAGAAGAAGTTCAAAAGCTGCGTGGCTTGAGACAGCTCACATTATGAACGAAATCGCTGAAAAGGTGAAGTCTGAGGGAATGCGGGTCGGATACCACAATCACCAAATTGAGTTCCAGCCAATAAACGGGAAACCGCCTTGGGACATATTTTTCGGGGCAACCGTTCCAGATGTGGTGATGCAACTAGATACGGGAAATGCATTGCGTGGAGGAGTCAGTGCTGACAGTGTGCTGGAGATTATTAAACGTTATCCTGGT
>JBBIVD010000054.1:0-7362 GCA_037439925.1 Candidatus Bathyarchaeota archaeon | reverse complement strand
GAGGGGCAGTCCTCCCCCTAATAATTTGTCTAGAGGACCGCAATTTGTACATAAGAACTCTTTCGTAGATTTATTGTTCAACTTGGGCTTTCCCGAATAAACTGGTTTCCGCTAAAATATATTATTTTGTCTTGCTTAATGATTAGTATGTGGTATTTAGTTATGGGCGATGAGTCCATTTTCGAAATGTCCTAGTTAGAAGTATCGCTTATAAATAGAGCTTTCTAACTGTTTAACAGAAAAGGAGGCGAAACACCGTGAAGAACTACAAAAAGAGAATCTTCGTCCTCGTGCTTTTCCTAGCTTTAGTCTGCGTCGGCGTAGCGGCCATAACCCTAAACGAACTATCAGCCATAAAAATGAGCGTCTACAATCAGCAATTCCAATCAGCAGACTTCACCATAACTAATGTCAACATGAACCTCAGAGGAAGAACGCAGATTCGACTTAGACTAACTCTACAAAACAACGATGCTCAAACCCACAGTGCAAACGTAACGGTACAGTTAATGGACAGTTCAGGAGAAGTCATAGCGGAAGCATGGCAATTAACAGGCAACGTGAACGGCGGAAACACAGTAACGCTAAATTACAATATCCAAGTGAACGTAACAATGGTGTCGTCGGCGCAATACATAATAGAACAACTAAGCTAGAAAAGCACATCCACTTTTCCTTAAACTTTAAAATACATTATGAGACTGAGAAGTGACAACTGCAACCTATTGGAAAACTGCACATTGTAACGACTCCGCATATAGCGGATGTAGACCTAAAATTAAATAAATTTCCCTTCCCCATTTTAGTGCATAAGATGGACGCCTATGAAAGCGGAGATCGCCATCGCCACAGTTTCTGGGAAAGCCTACTATAAGCTGGTAAGCGAACTTAAGAGGAGGAACGTGGCTTTCCTAAGTTTGAAGCCCATGGACGCCATTCCCTCAGACATTAAGGTTGCAATCACAACTGAGAGAGAACGCCAAATGATAACGCATCCAAACTTGCTTATTTTCGAGGAGGAGAAGGATCCGGCTGAAACCATAAATGAGGCAATTCGACTAGCTCAGGGAAAATCGAACTATGAAAAAGTGGTCGTAGGGGTGGATCCAGGCAGAACCTTTGGAGTGGCAATAATGGGCGACGGAAGGGTTTTAGAGACCGCCAACTGCTTAAACACGAAAGAAACGATGGACGTAATCTTAAAGGCTCTAGAGCGGTTGCCTGCAACGGTTAATCGAGTGAAAATAGGAGACGGCGCTCCAGCTTATACCGAAGAACTGTTACATGCGCTAGATGAAGTCTTACCGAAGGAGACAGCCATAGAAATAGTGTGCGAGGCGGGAACAAGCCATCTTGGTAGGGGAATGACGCATAGAAGGGGAATGAAAGACACCATGTCAGCCATAAAAATAGCGGAGAGGAAAGGCAGAATTTTCACAAGGAGGAAACTCTAATGAAGCACGTTGCCCAAGAAGGAAAAACCTTACTCATCGATGGGCCTGCGTCTCTGAGTTTCCTTAAGGGAGAAGCCAGTGTTCTAGGCGCACCATTCAAAATCGGAGAAAAAATGATAATACGAGAAGGCAAAAGAGTGCCAATTGAGGCTAAGAAGAAGTCCCTATTCGATTTGACCTTAGGCGAGAATGCCTCCCTTAGAGAGGTTGACGGAAGCACCATTCCACCTTCATGGGAAAACGCCTCCGAGGAGATTACGCTCCACAATAAGCCCGCGACTGTTATGGTGATCGGCGGAGTCGACTCGGGGAAAACAAGCTTTTGCGTCTATCTTGCAAATGAGGCATTGAAAAAGAAGCGGAAATTAGCTGTTATCGACGCTGATTTGGGGCAGTCTGACATAGGTCCGCCTTCAACCATCGGGTTTAGCCGCATTACCACGCCCGTGAAAGACCTCTTTGACGTGAAGGCGGAAAACGCATATTTCGTTGGATCGACGAGTCCAAAAAAGGCTATGGAAAAAGTCTTAGAAGGATTAACCACCATAAAAAGCAGAGTTTCAGAAATGGACATAGATTTTTTGATTGTAAACACGGACGGATGGGTTGAAGGAGAAGACGCCGTTAAATATAAAGTCCAACTCGCAGAAATAATTGATCCCGACATAGTTGTGGGAATACAAAAAAGAGAGGAATTAGCGCCAATTCTAACCGCTTTAAAAAATAGAAAAATTTTCGCTGTAGATTCTCCCGAGGCAATTCATGTAAGAAGCCGCGAAAAGAGGAGAACACTCCGTGAGTTAAGCTATAAAAAGTATTTAAAAAAGGCTAAGGTGCAGTCTTTTCCCTTAAGCCGAGTTAACATCGAAGGCGTTTCCTTCGGGAATGGCAGATTTCCAGCCGCTGAGCACGTGGCAAAGATAGAAAATGCGCTCGGTAGCAGGCCCGTCTACCTTGAGGAAACGCCGAACGCAGTTTTATTGGTTTTAAGGATGGACGAATGGGTTAATGGTGAACAAATAAAAAAAATTGAAGACGCCCTTGGAAAAAAAGTGAAGATATTTAAGAAGGGCGAAGAGGAAGGGCTTCTAGTCTCTTTGCAAAACGCGGAAGGAAAATTTTTAGGAATAGGCGTTCTAGCAGGAATCGACTACGAAAGAAGGACAATAAAGGTCTACACACCAGTAAACGGAAACATTTCAACCATCAGCATGGGCCAAATAAAACTAGACGAAAAAGGCAGAGAAATCGGTTTAGGCCCTTCATTAATCGAATGAATTAAGTGTGGACGAAAGCGTTTATTTGAAGCCGAAAAAGAGTATTAGTTCCTTTGCGATGGCGCCGTCTTCGTCGGGCAGTGTTTTCAAGTTTTTCCTTATCCATCTTGGAAGGTAGTTGCGGCAATATGCCGTGGAGAAACGGTAATCCATGAATATTATGGCTCCACGATCATCAAGCGACCTTATGGGTCTTCCAGCTGCTTGTGAAGCTTTCCTTAACGCTGGCCAAGCGTATCCGTATTCGCGGCCGTGTCCTGGAAACTTTTTTTCGTAATATTGAATTTGGGCTTTAACTCGTGGGCTGGGGTGGGCATATGGAACGCCTACTATGATGACGGTTTCCATCTGTTTTCCAGGGTAGTCGGTTCCTTCTGAGGCTCGTCCGCCCTCCACTCCTAGGAGAATTGCGCCGTCTTTTTCGGCGTATGACTTAAACTGTTTAATGAGCTGTTCATTTTCTTTTGACATCATGCCTCGGTGTTCCACGAAAAACTTCTTATCCGTTACGTCTTCAATTCCAGCGTTTAATAGTCCTTGCGACACCTCGTAGGAGGCAGCGAAAACACCCACATTGCCTTCAGGAGTGTATCTAATGGCTTCAGCTATGCGTTTAACGAGCTTTTTATACATGCTTTTTGTTCGGCTTTGCATGGCGGTTGTGACTCCGCAGCAGACAAGTGGGAGGATGTGCTCTTTCGGGAAGGGAGATGGAACAGCTTTTCGAATGGTTTTTTCAGGTAAGCGTGTTATCTTAATGTAAGACTCGAGGGGTTCTAGGGTTCCAGACATGTTTATGCTGCAATATACCGACGAGAAAACTGGTTTAGTTATTTTCGACGGGTCTAGGGCTACTACCTCTAATCTGGCTGAAGCCCCGCCGATTTTCGTCACATATTTGCTCATGACATGCGTGAATGAATCGTCATTCGAAGTTTCCAGCCACCTTAGGAGAAATTCGCCCACTCTGTGGACATATGAGCGAGGATACTTTCCATGCGCCAACAAATCACGTTTAATTGTGTTTCCAGCATCATGTAAGTAATCGAAAAAAGACAGAGGAGCTTTTATCCCTGCCCTCGCTTTAATTTTTTCAATTAATGTTTTCGGTGGAACGTAACTTTCGTCTTCTAAGTGCATCGCCATTCTTTCCATTAATGCCCTGAATCGTCTGCAGAAAATCGCAACATCTTCATAGTCGTGTTCTTTAGCCTCTCGTTCCGCCTGTCGAACGGCGAATATGGACAGTCTATCGCTTGCCATTTCCACAGCCGCGTCGGGCAGATTGTGGGCTTCATCTACGACGAGGATAACTTCGTCGAGGGGTCTTTCGAGGCTCTTCAGAAAGGCATTACGGATTACAGGGTCGAAAACATACATATAGCTTAAGGCTACAACATCAACCTCTCCGAGCAGGCGCTTAGCCAATTCGTAGGGGCAGAAGCCTTCTATTCTACAGATTTCCTGGATTTCAGAGGTGGTGTAGGGCTTAGACTCGATGTGCAACTGAACTTCTTCGAGCCTATCGAATTTTTCCTCCATATTCCTATGATAGGGGCACTGCTCCCTCGCCTTCAGTTGCTCGCATATTTCCATCGCCGACCTAGCGTCGGGCGCGTGTCTAACAATGAACGGGTGAAGGCACATTTCGCATCTTCCTCGAATGGAGATTCCTGAAACCGCCTTTTTCCTAGAAATAGCGTTGAGCTCCTCGATGACGCGGTCATGCTGCCTATGAGTCTTCGCCACGTAAAGTATCTGTAAATCTTGTTCCTTGGCTAGGGGCAGGCATGCGGATAGGGCGGCGACGGTTTTGCCTAAGCCGTTGCTTCCTTCGAGGACTATGTGGCTTCCCGTCTCCACGGCTTCGTATATGGCGTTGACGAATTCGTCTTGAAATGGTCTAATGCTCGAATAAGGGAAAAATTCGGCAATTTCTTTGCGTATCCCGATGGACATGCGACGCCTCCGAGGTTAGTTATACATACGCCTAGACGGACACAATGCGTTAACGGGGCAAACGCCACATAAGGGCTTTCTGGCTTTACAGTACTTTCGCCCCAACGAAATTAGGAGTAAGTGAACTGAAAGATACTCTTCGGCTGGATAAAGAGCTTGAAGCGCCCGCCGAACATCTTCATAATCTCCATGTGACGGAGCCAGCTCGAGTCTCTTTGAAACTCGGTTCACGTGCGTGTCCACGGGCAGAGTGGGCTTTCCAGCGCAGAAAACGAGGACAACATCAGCCGTTTTGGGTCCCACTCCAGGAAGACCTAAAAGCTTTTTGCGTGCCTCTTCGAGGGGTAAAGAGTAAATGAAGTCTAAGGAGCCGCCGAATTTTTCAAGGATTATGCTCGAAAGGTTCTTAATGACCCTAGACTTATTCTTGTGTAAGCCTGCTACGCGTATGGCTTCTTCAATTTCGTTTACGTCCGCTTTCGCTAGGGCTTCTGGAGTTATCGGAAGCTTTTCTGATAGTTTTTTGAATGCCCTCATCGAGTTTACGTCCGCCGTGTTCTGCGAAAGGACCGTTCTGACTAACGCCTTAAAAGGGTCCATGCCTGAATCCGTTAGCCTCGGAACTGAAAAAACGCTTTTAAGCACGCCGATAATTTCCATAGCCCTCTTTTCTTTCATTGTCAGCCCGCCGTTTGGAAACATAAATATAAAGTAAGCGGAACTTAAATTAAGCGTGGGGTTATTTGTTTGTCGCCCGTAAAGTTCGTTCAGGAAAAAATGGAGGAAAACGGCAAACTTTTCCTGGCTACTTACTTGGAAATGAAGAATGTCAGCCTAATTTTTCTAAGCGAAAGGGAAGACCGATTCGGCACATTAGCGGTTGCCATGCCTCCAGCAGGGAAAATGCTCGGTCCAGCCCTTTCATCTAATTTACTCGGCGACAGAAACGTTATGGTCGCCCGCCTATTAGCCGAACGCCTAGCCCAGAAAAGCAATAAACTCGCCTTAGTATCGGTTTCCGTCGAAACCCTAAGCGAAATGGAAGCCGGTCCAATCCTTCTTAGGCTGGTTGAAAAGACCCTGAAAAAGGAGTGATTAAAATGGGTCTGCGAAGTTTCCTCGAGGAAATGGAGAAAATTGGGAAAGTAGTCCGCATAAGCGACGAAGTTTCGCCACGTTTCGAAGTTTCATCAATTATGAAGGCTTTCGACGGCGGTCCCATACTCTTATTCGATAACGTAAAAGGCTTTTTAGCAAAGGTTGTGGCAAACGTCTGCGGAACACGCGAAAGGCTTTGTTCAGCCCTAAACGTTGATTCAGAAAGTCTCTATCAAAAACTGATTAACGCTTGGCGTTTTCCCATCCAGCCGAAAATCGTTAATGAGGGACCCGTTAAGGAAATCGTTGAAAAGCCGAAATTGTCCAAGATTCCAGTTTTAACCCACTTTGAAAAGGACGCTGGACCATACATAACCTCTGCCATAGTTTCCGCCCGAAGCCCAGACGGAAAAATTGAAAACGTTTCCATACACCGCCTTCTAGTCCTAGACGACAAGCACTTAGCCATCCGCCTAGTTCCGAGGCACCTTTACAAGCTTTGGGAAACTGCCAAACAAGAGAAGAGAGGCTTAGAAGTCGCCATCGCAGTAGGCTTGCATCCAGCCGTCTCGCTAGCCGCATCGTCTCCAGCCCCGTTCGGAGTAAGCGAATTCGGCATAGCCAACGCATTGCTCGAAGGAAAAATGCCCCTAATCAAATGCGAAAACGTGGACGCCTACGGACCAGCAGACGCAGAAATGATAATAGAAGGAACAATATCCACGGAAAAAGAAATTCTCGAGGGACCGCTGGTGGACATCACTGGAACCTACGACATTCAAAGAAGCCAACCCATAATCGAAGTGATCAGCGTAATGCACCGTAAAGACTATTTGTATCAGGCGCTTTTGCCGTCTGGAACAGAGCACAAGCTCCTAATGGGTTTGCCCCACGAAACCGCAATATGGGAAGCCGTCAAAAAAGTCGTACCCACCGTAAAGGCGGTAAACTTATCTGCGGGAGGATGCGGATGGCTCCACGCCGTAATCTCCATTGAAAAACAGAAGGACGGAGATGGGAAAAATGCGCTTATGGCAGCCTTCGCGGCTCATCCGAGCCTAAAACACGCCATAATAGTTGACACAGACATAGACATCCGTAACCCTGAAGAAGTGGAATGGGCCATTGCAACCCGCTTCCAAGCAGACGAAGACTTAATCATTATTCCAAAAGCCCGAGGATCAACATTAGACCCATCAGCCGACCAAGAAACAGGCACAACAACAAAGCTTGGCATGGATGCAACACGCCCATTAACAAAAGCCAAAGAAAAATTCGAGCAAGCAAAAATTCCGACAAACAAAAGAATCGACAAAATTATAGATAAAATAAAGTTAGCTTACTTGAAGGATGAGCGATGGAAAAGGTTTCATGGTTGTGCCAAGGGCTTAATCAATGCTAAAAAGGTAGAAAAGGCACTAGATGAAGATGAGGCGGCTTGGGAGAAACGCCTAGACCCTAATGGCAAATAGTATACGTGTTATAGAGTATTCCCAGATATTAGTTCGAAGCGCCAGAGGTCTTTCTCCATTATCATTTCGGCTAGAATTTCCTTGGAGGTTTTTAGTGGAAGC
>JBBIVD010000053.1:4504-7711 GCA_037439925.1 Candidatus Bathyarchaeota archaeon | reverse complement strand
GGCCCTCAGAAAACATGGACTAAACGTTACAGTCATAGAGCTCCTTCCACAAATCCTAGACGGAATACTTGACCCAGAGTTAGCGAAGGAAGTACAGGAGAAACTGGAAGGAGCAGGCATACACTTCATCTTGGGCGCAGGCATATCTGAGATCGTTGGAAAAGACCATGTTGAAGCCGCTAGGGCTGGACCGCACGAAGTTAAAGCCGACATCGTTGTTATGGCTACAGGCGTGCGTGCGAGGACGGATTTAGCCAAAAAAATGGGGCTCGCCCTGGGCGAAACGAAGCTAATCAAAGTTGATAGGCGCATGGAAACAAGCGTTAAGGGAATTTACGCCGCGGGAGACTGCGTGGAATGCGTAAGCGCAATAACTGGCAAGCCGACCGTTTCACAGTTGGGAACGAACGCCGTTAGACAGGGAAAAGTCGCTGGCGTCAATGCCGCAGGCGGAAACATGACTTATCCGAGGATTTTAGGCTCGTGCATAACGAGGATTTTAGGAACAGAAATCGCAAGCACAGGTCTAACGGAAGCATACGCCAAAAAACAGGGCATAGAATGTGTTTCCGCCACCGCTGAGGCTGACGCAAGGCCGACATACTATCCTGAAAGAGTTCCAGTTAAGGTTAAACTCGTGGCGGATTCCACTGATGAAAGGCTCATCGGCGCCCAAATTATAAGCGTAAAGGAGGCTGGACCGAGGATCGATACGATTTCAGCGTTCATGATGAAGGGAGCCACGGCAGAAGACCTAATCCTTTATGACCATGCTTACTGCCCGCCCGTAGCCGACGTTGTCGAGCCACTGTCAATTGTGGCTGAACTTTTAGCCAGAAAGTTAATTAGGAAAAAATAAATACGAGTGAGCAAAACCAAGATGGGATAAATGAGGATAAAATTATGGTGAACGTCGCCATAAACGGATTTGGAAGAATCGGAAGGCTCCTATATAGAGCAGCCCTAGAAACTAAGGCCGACATCAACTTCGTGGCAGTTAATGACTTAACCGACGCTAAAACCCTCGCCCACCTTCTAAAATACGACTCCGTACACGGCAGATTCCCCTTCAAAGTGGAAGCCAAAGAAAACGCCTTAATCGTCGAAGGAAAAGAACTGAAAGTTTTAGCGGAAAAGGACCCGGCGAAACTTCCATGGAAGGACATGGACGTTTACCTCGCAGTGGAATCAACTGGACTATTCACGGACAGAGAAGGCGCATCAAAGCACCTGCAGGCTGGAGCGAAAAAAGTGTTAATCTCTGCGCCAGCGAAGAACCCGGACATAACCGTAGTTTTGGGCGTGAACGACGACAAATACGACCACAAAAAACACAACATAATCTCCTTGGATTCATGCACAACTAACTGCGTCGCTCCAGTGGCTAAAGTTTTAAACGACAAATTTGGCATCGAAACGGCGCTCATGACAACCGCCCACGCTTACACTAATGACCAACGGGTCCTCGACCTGCAACATAGAGACCTAAGAAGGGCAAGAGCCGCTGCGACTAACATTATCATAACGACTACCGGAGCGGCTGTGGCTGCAACCCTAGCTTTGCCCGAACTCACTGGGAGAATGGATGGACTCGCCTTACGTGTGCCTGTGCCAGACGTTTCCATAGTTGACCTCGTGGCTGTCCTAAAGAAGAAAGCTACTAAAGAGGAAATTAACGCCGCCTTTAAGGAAGCTGCCAAAAAGGAACTGAAGGGGATTCTAGCCTACACTGAAGAACCTCTAGTTTCATCGGACTTCATACATGATTCCCATTCGGCTATCGTAGACGGACTTTCAACCATGGTCATCGGAAACCTAGTCAAGGTGCTGGCATGGTACGACAACGAATGGGGCTACTCCGTCAGAATGGTACAGATGATAGAGAAAATCTGCAAAATGGCAAGCAAGTAACCTACTCCGAGAAAGAGAAGCCTTAAACCATTAAACCCTTCTCCTATCTCTATTGTAGGTGGAAAAATGCCGAAAATTAAAACGTTAGATGACTTCGACTTTAAAGGCAAGGTCGTCCTCGTCAGAGTGGACTTCAACTCGCCGATCGACCCGCAGACGAAGAAAGTCCTAGACGACACGAGGATACGTGCACACGGAGAAACAACGATTAAAGAGCTGTCCAAGAAAGGGGCGAAAACCATTGTTCTCGCTCATCAGGGCAGACCAGGCGACCCCGACTTCGTTCCGTTAAAGCAGCACGCCGAAATTCTAGGCAAAGTTTTGGGTAAACCCGTGAAGTACGTGGACGACGTGTTCGGAGGAAAGGCGCAGAAAGCCATAAAAAGCCTGAAAGACGGCGAAGTCCTAGTTCTGGAGAACGTTCGAAATTATCCAGACGAAACCAAGAAGGCTACACCCGAGGAACACGCCAAATCAGATTTCGTAAAAAGTTTAGCTCCGTTAGCCGACATATTCGTCAACGACGCCTTCGCAGCCGCCCACAGAGCCCACGCATCCATCGTCGGCTTTACGGTAGTTCTTCCCAGCGCCGCTGGACGAATAATGGAAAGGGAACTCAAGGCTTTAGGAAAGGTTTTGGAGGCTCCGGAAAAGCCGTGCGTATACATTCTCGGCGGCGCCAAGGCTGACGACTCCTTAAAGATTTCCAAGTATGTGTTGTCAAACAAAATTGCCGATTACATATTGACTGGCGGAATAATAGGGCACTTGTTCCTAGCGGCGAAGGGGTTCGACCTCGGAAAACCGAACATGGAATTCCTAGAGAAACAGCAAGTTTTAGGCTTAACCTCTGGGATAAAAGACATGATGAAAGCTTTCCCTGACAAAATTTTGGTGCCCCTAGACTTAGCCGTCGAAGTAGATGGGAAACGGAAGGAAATCAGCGTTAAGGAGTTGCCGACCGCCTATCCAATTTGCGACATAGGAGCGGAAACCTTGAAAGAATATAGCAAAATCATAGAGAAGGCTAGGTCTATCGTCGTCAGCGGACCCATGGGAGTCTTCGAAAAGAAGGAATTCATGTTCGGCACTAGGAAAATCTTCGAGGCTGTAACTGCGTCTAAGGCTTTCTCCCTAGTCGGCGGAGGACACACCGTAGCGGCTGTAAGCGAGCTTGGACTAGCCAATAAAATGTCCTATGTTAGCACTGCTGGAGGAGCCCTCATAGAATTTCTCATGGGTGAAAAACTGCCAGGCGTAGCGGCGCTTGAAAAACCCTAACTCCCCCTTTTCACC
>JBBIVD010000053.1:0-4494 GCA_037439925.1 Candidatus Bathyarchaeota archaeon | reverse complement strand
TATCCCGCATTTTTATCGAATCCCGATCGAGGACCGGCGATTCGCTGATTATTACAGGCTTTAGGTCAACTTCGTGGATTAGTTCAGCGAATGGTCTAAAGCTCGGACCATAACCAGACTCAGACATCGTGTGATGTATTTTTTCCCCTTTATCCGTGAATTCAACTAGAGTAAAATGAACATGAAGGTTTTTCACAGCTTGTGTTCCTAAGCGTTTTTCGATTTCGTTTAGAATTTTGGCGTAATCATCCTTACCCTTAATGATGCCGAAGCCTCGAGCGTGAATGTGCGCCCAGTCAATCACGGGCTCCGTTCGCTCCACGCTTTCACAGAGCATTAAAACTTCGTCCAGAGTTCCCAGCTGGGATTTTTTGCCCATCGTTTCAGGTCCAAGATGCACCTTAGCCATGCCCATGGCTTTGAGGCGCTCTAAGGTCTCGTTCATGGCTTTCGCACATAGCTTTAGGGCTTCTTGAGGCGATCGTTTACCGTAAAATCCTGGATGGAAAACCACTAGGTGGGCGCCCATCCACTCTGCGGCTGTAGCGCATGAAATCAAGCGGTTTTTGCTCGCTTCTATTGTCGCCTCATCTCCGCAGAAATTTATGAAGTATGATCCGTGAACTGTTAGCCACACGTCGTTCTCCTTAGCTTTTATTCCTAACTTTTCCGCTGATTCCTTCTGGATTTGGGGTTTCGGTCCCCAACGGGTCGCCTGATACTCAAAGGCGTCTAATCCCTCCTCGCGGAGGTATTCGGGAAAATCTTCCACTGGGCGTTTAAGCTCTTTAAATTCGAATGGAACTCCAGCAGGTCCGAATCTCGGGCGGTCAGCCATAGCCATATCATCCTAATATAAGGGGTTGATCATCGTGCTCTACGGTGGTAGAGGCGAGACGTATACCGCCCATAGGCTAAGGCGATGAAAGCTGAAATCCACGCTGCAAGGTTCTGGCAAAGTATGTACTTTCCCGTGAGGTCAAGTTTAACCATCGCACTCGTTATGGGCGTCCCTAAACCCTCTATAGCGTTTCTGAAGCTTGGAGACGCTGCGAGCAAAGCATTGTTTATGGATGATGCTAACCAGCCTAGTGGAGATAAGGTTTGTCCCACGGCTTGAGCCGCGTTGATGATCCACAGAATAAATCCAAGGAAGGACGGATTCTTTTCATATAATCCAGTAAACGCATCCTGAATTAGGCTTGGGTATCCTAGGGCGTAGAGCGCAAGGACTGTCAACAGAAAAATTAAGAGAACGGTTACGGCGCTTTTAATGGCTGCTCGCGCGAAATGCAGCTGTCTCAGCACGTAGGATACGCCACGTACTCGTAGTATGGCAGAGCTCACTCGACGATAAAAAGCCTTTAACGCACGGCTGATCCTTCGAAATTTCCCACTTATTTTCTTGGAAACCCTCCTGAAAGCCCTTAGCCGCTGTTTCTTCGGTGCCGTCGCCGCTATCTTTTTAGGAGTTGTTTTCACTTGTGGCACTACTGCGACGAATTTTGTGAGGCAAGTCCAGCTTGAAACTAGAACGATGATTACGCCTATTGGTATTAGGTGGAACAGTGGGCTAAAAGTCAAGGTGAAAGAAAAGCTAGTGTAGGGTATTTGAAAAGTGTTCTTGAATAAGTTTTTGTCCGTTAACCCGAAGGAAAGAAAAATGTGGACCAAAAAATACTCGACGAGGACAGCTAGCAATGTGAATAGAATTATGGCGGCGAAGCCTTTAGGCGCTGTCCACCTAAAGAAGAGGCGCCTCCGACGTTCTTCCGAAGACACTGTAAGTCACCATTCGAACCTTTTGCATATTCAGGTAATTTTCCACTCTACTTACTATTCATACAGTCTTTAATAAAAAGTTCTGCATTTCAGCTTTTGCTCATTTCGTCTACAGCATTAACCTTGATTATTCGTGGGAGCCGCCCCGCTTTTCCAACCATTTCCTTATATAAAATGAGCACTCCGCTAACGCCTTTTATGGATAGGGCTTTGCATATTCCGCTTTCAATTGCCTCACGGCGGTCATCGCCCCTGACAAGATTTCCAACAGCGGTAGCTGCAGCGTCGGCCAGTCCAGCGTTTTCAGCGAATATAGTAACTGCCTCTGCGTCGCCGAAGCTTAAAGCATGGCTGAATACGCCTGAGCTCGTGGCTATTCCTATTGGGAATTCTTCCAGCCTAAAGCCCATCTGCCTCGAAAGGGGAGCATCGCCAGCTGATAATGCGATGTCTATGACCGTGTTTGAGACGGCGTAGGCTTCTCCGCCGTTTTCGAGTACTGCCACTTCAGCGCCCTTCGAGACCATTTTTTCGACGGCTAAGTCGGCTAAAACTCCTGCAACCGCTGCCATCGGACCCACGTCGGCTTTCTCCGCCGCTTCAGCCATCAACTTAGCTACTCTAGGACCTTTGGCTACGTGAACGGGTTCGAGAGAGTAAAGAAACTTCGGGTGACTTCGTATGTATTGCTCCAACTGTTTCCTGTTGGATTTAATTGAAGATATCGCTGCTTCGATGGCGTTTTCGCTGTCTGAGATTATGGTGCATCTTGTTTCCTTAAACTCGAAAACTTGCCTAAACAGTTTCTTCGATCTCATCAACGCCATTATTTTTCGGCTCCTCTTGGCATTTTTATCTCCGTCGCTCTGGACCTTAGTCCTTTACTCGGCTTTCGCTTTATCCGATTACTTTTATTGCTCTTCTCGGGCAAGCGTCAACGCATAGGCGGCATGTGGTGCCTATACACTTATCTTCGTCGAAGACCACGGAGAGGCTTTTATCAAGTGTGATTGCGTTCACTGGACATAGGGAAACGCATGCGCCGCAGTCCAAGCATTTTTCGCTGTCTACTTCTATGAGTTTGCGGACGTCAACGGTTACGCCTTTTTCGCGGAATGCTTTAATTACTTTTTCAGCGTGGGTTAGGGGTATGTCTGCGAGGATTTCTCCGCCTTGCTGGTTTATATGGGCGCTTAAAATGTTTATTGGAGCCTCTTGTTCGATGATAACTTGTGAAGTTATCGGCTGATCGACCATTTCCTTCGAGAATCTTAGTAAGACTCTAACCAAGGCTTCTGCCTCCTACGAGCCTAGAGATGTCTTCGGATGTGACTATGCCCAAAACCTTTGTTTCACGGTCGATTACTGGCAGGGCGGAAATCTTGTGTTGCGCCATTTTCCTAGAGGCTGATTCCACGGGCTCGTCGGGAGTCGTCGTTATCACGCGCCTAACAATTATGTCCGTCAACTTTGTTTTCCCCTCAGCGATGGCTCGGGTGATGTCCCAAGACGTGACTATGCCCTTAAGCTTTCCCTGCTCGTCGACAACAACGATGTGATTGACTGAGCGGCTTATAATTCGATGTGCTACAGTCCTTATTTCTTCGTCCTCCTTACACGTGACGGCTGCGTGGAAAATGCTCTCCACGAAAGCTACTTCCTTGGTTTGTTTCATAGGCTTGAACACCGTGTCGGTTGGAAGGCGCTCAGCTGTGGCGGACAAGTAGAAGGAACCGTTTTCTATCCATGACTTCAGCGTTTCCGCAATTTTCCTAGCTTTTTTTAAGCTTGAGAGCGAACTGACCTTAACCGTTTTATCCTTAATTGTTATCTTGCCTAACTTCAACTCCTTATAGCTAACTTTTCCAAGTTTAGGGCGGTCTCTACGAGGAACACCATAATCCACAATGTCAGTGAAGATTTCCTCGTCACGTATGGCGACTTTTTTGGCTAATCCCTCGTTAAGTATCGGAATGGGTATGCCGATGCCAACGTAAAGCGTAGTACCATACCTCGTGTAGGCGGCTCCCTGAATGAACTCTGGGCTCATTTTTTTGCAGTCTCCACGAACCATAATTGTGCCGAACTGACGCCCAGGCTCATGCTGAGTCCCCTCGCCTATTACGTAGCCCTGGGCGCCTCCTAAGAGTATGCGGGTTCCGACGCCTATAGTCTCGTAGTCTGGATCATTCATTAGGGGATTTAGTTCTCCGGCTCCAGAGAATGTGGCGTTTCTGAAGTGGGGAAGAAGCTTTCCCATGTAGGTGTAAATGGTCTCGTCGCGGCTGTTCGTTGCGCAAACGTAGCGTTGATAGCAGTTGCGGAAATTCAGCAGATAGAACTGGTTCAAATCGTCCTTGGTCAAAGTGGTCTCAAGCCTAGTTCGTGGATAGCAGTCCGTTCCGTAAGCCGTAGCCCTAAGCTCAACCTCCTTGCCCCTTATCAGGTCTTCTATGACGTGCCCTCCGCCGTATTCGAAGGGTCTAGTCTCAGACATGATCGCCGCACCGATGTACAGGTCCACGGCTGCGCCTGGGTGGCAAACCTCCACATCGTTTATCCAAGCCCTATGAATTTTGATTGGCGGGTCTGCGTGTCCGAGGTTTATGATGGCGCCTGAAGAGCACATCGCCCCGAAGGTTCCAGTCGTAACGATGTCTACTTCATTGTAGGCTACTTCTATGCCGCTGCTTTCCACGAGTTTCTTCATTT
>JBBIVD010000052.1:0-7777 GCA_037439925.1 Candidatus Bathyarchaeota archaeon | reverse complement strand
AAGTCACCGAATTCAAAATAAGAATCGAACCTCTCAAAGAGAAAAATACGTCTAAACACTAGAATTGTCTGCAATACACCATAAAATAGCTTAATCTCATAACTCCTTTTGACAACTTCAGGTGAACGCTGCCCTTTTCACCAATCACTTATAAAAGCTCTAAAAGCGTGAAAGGGGGTGGTTAAGTGAAGCCCTTCAAGTACTTCGCCTCAGCTTTGAACATCTCATCGACCATCCTGCGAGTCTCGTCTATTGTCAGCACCGCGCTAGTTAATGGGTCGAGGAGAACCGCCTGAAATGCCAGTGTTTTATCCCTCTCTACAGCTGCTAAGACTCCGAGTTCCTGAACGTTTATGTTCGTCCGGTTCAAGGCTGCGCACTGCGGCGGTAGGTCTCCGACGTGGCACGGGTGAACGCCGTTCTCGTCGACTAGGCACGGGACCTCTACGCAGCATCCCAATGGCAAGTTGGTTATGAGCCAGTTATTCTTAACATTAGCGTTGACTCGGCTTGGTATACCGGTTTCTATGGAGTTAATTATGTACGAGCAGTACTCTTGGCTACGGGAGACAGGAATTTCCACGTCGCTGCTTATTATCTGCCTCATCTTCTCCTCTTCTTCTTTCCGTTGCCTCCGCATGTTCTCCATCCATTCAAGGCGATAGACAAGTTTGAACTTCTCGAAGAGTTCAGGCCTCTTCCTAAAATAAGGAACGTACTCAGACATATGCTGACTAGACTCAGTGTTGAAATATCCGAAAGCCTTGAAGATTTCAACCCGAACGATGTCCGCCCCAGCCCAATGCGCATCCGGCCTCGAATAGACCTCTGGATCTTTAAACTTCTCCCTAAGAAGCGGATAGGCGTCCATCCCGCGCCATTTAAGCTCTAGAAACCAAGCCATATGGTTTATTCCAGCGACCCAGTAGGAGATTTCATTTAAGGGCACGCTGAGGTATCTTGCAAGTTCTGCGGCTGTTCCTTGGACGCTGTGGCAGAGGCCCACGTTCTTTATCCGTGTGTAATCGTTTATAGCCCAGCATAACATTGCCATTGGATTCGTATAGTTTATAAGCCAAGCATCGGAACATAAATCCTCCATGTCGTGGCATATGTCCAACAGTACAGGTATGTGGCGCAGACCATAGAAGACACCGCCGGGACCAACCGTGTCGCCGACGCCCTGCCTAATTCCATACTTCGCCGGGATCTCGATGTCTAGGCTATTCGCCTCAAATCCGCCGACTCTTATGGACACTATGACATAGTCGGCGCCCTCTAAGGCGACGCGTCGGTCCATAGTCGACTCTATTTTAGTTTTGAAGCCGTGTTGGCTCACCAGTTTTCTTGCAAATGCCGTGATGAGATCCAAAGGTTCCTTGTCGATGTCCATTAAAGTGATTGTGCTCTCTCTCAGCTCGGGGTATGAGAGGAAGTCTGAGATCAGTTTTCTAGAGAAGACATGGCTTCCGGCGCCGATTATCACAATCTTAGCCAAGATGACCCCTCCCTAGAAGAATGATGACGTCTAGATTAAAACTTTAAGATTGCGGAAGTAAGGAAATTTAGGCGAACTCAAAAGCGGTTAAATATCTAGGAAAGTAGGTGGATGTTGCCTATTCTTACGTTTTCAAGTTCTTTTTTGGCAATGTCAAGGCATTCGTAGGCTAAGTCTCGGCTGGTTGTGGGTAAATCATCCATAACGTAGCATGGGTAGAAAGCCAAAAGAGTATAGGGTATGCGAGGGTCTATTTCAGCAATGAATTTTGCTAGGTTGCGAACTTCCGTCACGTCCACGTATCCAGGAATCAGAAGAGTGCTGGCAGTCAAAATCGGCAGGTCTGGGCGCTCTTTAAAGAATTTTTCGCCGATCATTTTGAAGCTTTCAAGCGTATGCCCATTAGAAACTCCGCATAGAGCCATGTTTAGGTTTTCGTCCCAAGTTTTTAAGTCGAATTTAACTATGCCGCCGCTAGCAAAAGAAAGCTCAGCCGCTCTTAACCCGAACTCCCTTTTCCATCGTCCATTGGTTTCCCAACAAATTCTAAGCATGCGCCCTTCTTCTTTAGCCTTCTTTAAGGCTAGTTCGCTTGTTTTTAGGGCGTGAGGCATCTGAGACGATGGGTCTCCGCCAAAATAGCATATGCACGAAACGTGGGCGTCAGCCTTGGCAGCTAGGCTTTCCGCGCTCATAACTGGACGAAGTTCAGCCGCTAGGTTTCGGTAATGCCAATTTTGACAGAAAAGGCAGTCGAAACTGCAGCTTCCATAAAAAACGGCTAGATTCGCATATCCAGTTTCGGCTCCACGGCTATGGGCGTATTTGGGGTAGCCTGCGCCTGTGCATCCAGGGCAGAACCACCATGCCACGCAGTTCGTCGGTAAAGGGTCATAATACCATTCAAGAACCCCCTTCTCAGGGGTTCCGCCCATTCGAGTTAGCCGACCGTCAACGTTAAGGACTAAACCGCAAAACCCCTTTCCACCAGGTCCGATTTTACATTCGTTCGGGCACATACCACAAGAGACGCCTTCCGGATTATTGGGCGGTTTCGGAGGTAAGCCAAAATTTTCTCGGCTTTCAGCATGAACCCTATTAGTTATTTCCAGCGCTTTTTCTGGCTTTTCTCGAATGCACTTTAGACAAACACCGAGCTTGCCAGATATGAAAAACGATTGCCTGCCGCAGATTCGGCACTTTCCCAATTCGTGCACCAAGAAACTTACTAGCGGCGTGATTTTTAGTTATTGCCTTTTCTGCTTAGCGTGAAAGACCTTCCATTATGCTTTGCATTTTTTCTCTAACAATTTCAGTTAATTTTTTGGTAATTAGCCCTTGAGCGAGAGCTTCCTCGAGTTTTTCCTCATCTAAAATTTTGATTTTGCCGTCCGGCCAAATGCAGATGTCCACTTCAAGGTCCACGTATCGTATTCCGCGGGGATACAATTCTATTGGCGTGTTAAGGTTAATATACGTTCCCTTACTTCGTCCATCCTTCGAGAAATACTGGGTTTTGAAGTGCCATTCGCCCAATTTAGCCTCTGTAATGGCGTAGTCGCCAGGCTCTTTATGCGTTCCAAGGCCGTCATAGGTTCCATTCCTTTCGAAGACGCGACGAAAACGAATCAGTGATTCGCCGCTGTTGAAGGCTTCGATTTGGGCTGTGCCTAGGTGAAAAACTTTTCCGTCCAACTTCACGTGTTGTATGTCTATTAAGGAGCCTTCAGCGGGATACTCTGGTTCCACAGTTTGTTTAAAAAGTTCCTCCACATCTCCGTAAGGACAGCCCTTCTCAAGCAGTTTCTCAGCCATATCAAGCGCTAACGAAACTTTTCCTCTACATGCCTTATAGAGGTGATGCCCGTCCAAGGTTGGAACGACCATTCTTCGGATTTCGTCCAGCTTTTTCTTGGACAAAGCTGGAAATTCAATGTCTGCGAATCGCATTTCTTCCCAAAGCCCTGCCGGAGCCTCCGCACTCCTCGCCTTTTCCATGATGGCCTCTCCCTGTTTTACGAGGCTTAACACCTCGCCTCTCAGCGTTTCAGGCGGCTGGTTTGCGGATGCTGTACGCCAAAGTATACTCCAATTTTCGTGGGCTAATTCCTCTCCGAGCTTTTGGAGCCTTGAACGAGTTTGCCAGTCCCTAATTTTTCGGCTAATCTTAACTTGACCGCCAGGAATTAAAACGGCGTAGTTTCCAGGAATCCTTATTTTCGTGGTTAGGAAGGGTTCTTCGGTTCCTGGTTTTCTGCCTTCAACTTGGACGACGACTTCTCTTTGACTAAAGTCTGAGAGTTCTTTGCTGGAGATTCTGCCCGATGCGGGTCCAATGTCGACTAAAACCGAGCTAGTCGCAGGGTCCACATTTTTTACTAATCCTTTATAGATTCCTTCTGGAGCAACTTTCCACTTTCTGATGACGACATCGTCGAGTAGGTTCTTCAAAATCGAGATGAAAGCCTTAAAGGGCTCGGTCTTCCCAAATGCGTGGACGCCCTGCCGATTAGGCTTATCATAAACATCGAGGTCAGGCGGCTCTTCCAGTTCCTTTAATCCAAATCTTTCTCTTATGGCGATGGAGGGTTGAACGATTTCGAAGCCATTATCGAGGAGAATCTTCGTTAAGGCGGTTGAATAGATGCCTCGAACCCTGGCTTTAGCCAACTAGACCCTCCGTTACCGCTATCTTTTCTCTATGCGATAGAGGTTTCCAACCCGCGTAACTTGAAACTTTACGCCCAGAATTTCTTGAACAAGCCAAATATTTGTATCTAGGTGCTCAGTCATCGAACGAGCCAGATAAACCGAGTTGCCTTCAGCCAAAGCCACATAGGGCACCAGCAAGTCGGCGAGGTGAACATCAGCCGTAGCCCTAGCCTTAAGCTCCTCTAACAGGTTTTGGGCAGCCTCTCGACCCACAGCCTCACTAGGCTTTCGAAGTTCTCCTATGGCGTCTCCTCCTAATATGATGCCTGTGTCGGTTTTTGCCCACAAAACTAGGGAGCTTCCCTTCTGAAGGGGATTAGACATGTCGTTAATCACCTGAATCTTGGGCTCGTAGCCGCTGGGCTTAAGAAAATCTTCGGCTGCTTGGGCTTGGCGTTCCGCCACCCTTCGATCTGCTAGGAAGGTGCACACTGAGACTCCGCCTACTTCTTGCACATTTCCAAAATCTCTTAGGGACAATGGGCTCAGCTTTTGACACGGCTGAACTTCTAGGGAGACTTCGCCCATGCCCTTCGGGTAATAGCCATACTTATGAACGGTTAAGGAGGCTTTCAAACCCATACGCTCAAGCATGGGGATGAGCACATACTTCAAATAGTTCGTGGTGGGCGAATTGCGGACATCTGTGCCTCCTTTAACCACTCGGAGACGCAGTGGATGTTCGGCAAAGGCGCATAGGGGCAAAATAGTCATCACCAACATGGGGATGCTGCCAGCGGTTCCGATTTCAGCCCTTATTTCACCTCCAGCAATCTTCTTAGGCTTGAACCAAAGTTCGCGGGAGCCTAGGGTGGCACCTTCGATTTCTGCGTTGCAGAGCTTGGCGGCTGTGAGCACGGCTTCGAGGTGTTGGGGACGTAATCCAGGCTGTTCTCTTTTTTGACGAATATTATAGATGTGTAGGGGCTCGTTGAGGATACCTGCTAAGGCTACGGACAGTCGCAGAATGGTGCCGCTGCCGCTCCTTTGGCTTCCGTCAACCTCTAACACGTTTTAAACCTCAGAGTTATAAACGCCCAGTAAAGGATAAAACAAATGAAGGACTAATAAAATATTTTATGCGTGGAGAAGGAAGCGCATGAGCGAGAAAAAGGTGAATGTGGAAGAGCTTTTACAAAGAATCGACCAAGTTCTTAACGTTTTAAACATGATCTCCAAAGACCTTATGGATATATCGAAGGCATTGAAGGGGACAGGAGCCATTGTTCCAGCCGCGGCAGCCGTGACCGCAGCGCCCTCTAGGAGAACTGAGGCAATTGAGGATGTTAGGGTGCTTTTCCCGAAGGATTTAGAGGAATTGCTCGAATTTGAAGAGAGAGAGGAGTACATCGTGATAAGACCCCGCCGATACCTCGGATCGGAAAACTTCGCCAAAATTGCGTCAACTGTCCGCGGGGCGGGAGGAGAATACGTAAGCGCTGGAAAGGAATCCCACTTCAGAATTCCAAAAGGAAGAATGTGAAATAGCCGAATCTAAAATGCTAGAAAGCCCTAAAACTAAAAATAAATGGGATGCAAATTACGCCGCTTAAAATGTAAGGGCTTTCACCAAATCTTTCAACCGCTTTTCGCTGTGAGTGAAGCCGATCTTGATAGGCGTTATCGAAACGCTCTTTTCCTCCTTAATGGCGTGAACGTCTGTTCCAGGCTCGTCGTCAGGATAAACGGTTAGGCTCCAACCCCTGATTCTGTATCCGTTATTTTGCATTGTGTAGATGTCTCCATATCCCCTATAGGATAGGCGGGTAACCTTCACCTTTTTCAACTTGGCTTTTTCAGGCACGTTTATCGATATGATATCCACGCCTTGAGGCATCCCATTTTCCAGAACATATTTTGAGGCTCTTTGAGCAAGAATGGCTGTGGGCTCTAGTTCCTCTAAAGTAACTTCAGCTTTACCCTTTCGCTCATCGATTTCTTTTATGCAGTAGGAAACAGCTATGGCAGGCACTCCGTGAATAGCGGCTTCCAGCGCAGCGCCCAGCGTACCAGAGTTTAACAAGTCATCTATTCCTAGGTTAGGACCCAAGTTTATTCCAGCCACGAGCAGGTCTGGCTTCCTCAGCAGTATTTTATGTACAGCCATGAAATAGGCGTCAGCCGGCGTGCCAGTTATGGCGTAAGCCCAAGAGCCGTCGCTGAGCCTTGTCTTCATAACTTTTATGCTTGCGGAGGCAGTGAGGGCTTTTCCCATGCCGCTCTGCTCATTCCTTGGCGCAACGATTATGACTTCTCCAAGCCTCTTCAGTTGCTTTCTTAAGGCGATTAGACCGATTGATTGTATGCCGTCGTCATTAATCAAAAGGATTGTGGGCACATTAAACCTCTCCAATACATAGATTATTACAAAAGTATAATATGGGAATAGTAATTTAACATTGTAGTCGTGTAATGGGGTCTTTAATATGTATGAGCAGAGAAATCGAAACGATTGCGTAAGGTGCATGAGCGACTTCATCATTTTAGGAATAGTCCATATGGAGCCTACCCATGCCTACAAAATAAGAAAAATTGTGCAGGAAAAGTTCGGAGTTGCGCTTTATCCTGGGAATTTTTACCCTAAACTTAGAAGGCTTGAAAAGGACGGCATAATTGAGGGAAAATGGATAACGGAGAATCATCGAAAGAAAAAAGTTTATAATTTAACAAATTACGGCGAAAAACTGTTTAAACATTTAGTGGACCACTGCCTTACAGTAATGTCTGACATCCTAAAACAATTAGAAAAACAATGATTTAATATCTATGACGTATATTGAAGCCTTGAAACTCTCCCGTATAATTTTCCCATTGAACTTCAACCTTTGTTACTATGGCTCCCGGAGGACCCCTTCGGCAAAACTCAATCAGTTTATCGACGTTTTCTTTTTCTCCTTCGAAAACTGCTTCCACTCTTCCGTCTGGCAGGTTTCGCACCCAGCCTGTGACGTTCCGTCTGTTCGCCTCATATCGAGTGTTCGCACGAAAGAGAACCCCCTGAACCTCTCCACTCACAAAGACGTGAGCCCTAACCTTCAAGCTTTTATTCCTCACAGACCGTTTTTCAAAAGTTTAGACGCCTTTACTTAGGGCTTGGGCGATTAGCGGAGCCACTGAAACCACGCTGACGATGCTTGGGACGCAGTCTGTGGCTATAATCCCCTCTGCGCCGCTTTCTACGATTCTTTCCTCGGCGCCTTCAGCTAGAATGGGATGTACGCACGCAGCGTAAACTTTTCTGGCACCTTGATCCTTAACTGCTTTAACTGCCTTAGCCATTGTTCCGCCGCTGCTAATTATGTCGTCGAAGATGATTACATCTCTATTTTTGACTTGCAAGGGCTTCCTTACAATTTTTACCTCTCCTGTCACCTTGTCCCTCTCTGTGGCTACATAGTCATACCCGCCTTTCAGGACATTATTTGCCTGCGTAACCATGTCAACCGCCTTTTTGCCGAGGGAAAGGGAGAAAGCCCCTTCATAACCCCTGCTTTTAAAGTAGTCGGCTATGAGGCTGATAGCTGACAAATCTTCGACGGATATCCTAAAACTCTTCAGGATTTGCGG